>JAGPUU010000411.1 GCA_018067325.1 Amphritea sp. | reverse complement strand
TCGACACCGCTGGCATTCCAAAAACGACTCTGATCCGTCACCAGATGACGATAGGGCTTGTCGATCAGCAAGTGGATGATGACACTGTTATCCTCTGCGGACAGCGCGTAATGGCTGATGCTTCCCACTTGCAGTTGTTTGTAGAGCACCGGAGCGCCACTGGTGATTGAGCCCAGTGAGTCCGCTTTAATTCTGATAGGCAACTTATCCGCGTTTTCTTTATATAGCAGTCGCCCATGTTGGCTGGCATTATCGAAGTTACGGAACAGATGGAATTTTTGTGTTTTTCCGACAGGTTTTTGATCGCTGATATCCGGTGTGAAAAAACCGATACCGCCGTTGATGACAGTGCTGAGTGAGCCGCTTTCCAATTGAACCCCATCAACTCCTGCTTTGAGTTTAATACCACTCTCTTCCCAGAACCGACTGCTTTGTTTTACCAGTGCGGCATACTCCTGTTTGATGGTCCCGTGGATCAAAACCTTGGAACCGTCCCTGGTTAATTCGTAGCCACGTACCTCTCCTACCGGTATCTGCCGATACATAATAGGTGAGCCGAAGTTGATAGAGCCAAGCTGTTCGCTTTCAAAGCTGACGTCGAGTCCTTCGGTTCCGGGTCTGCGGGCAGGTGCGCTATCCAGTGCTGAAAATTCAAACTGCGCAGCCCCAGGCCCAGGTAGTAACTGAATGGCCGAGCCTCGTATCAGTTCTCCAATGTTTTGCAGTTGGGTCAGAGAAAACTTAGGCTTGGGTAACCAGAATTGACTACCGCTTCGCAGTAATGGACGGGCGCGGGGATCGATCAGCAAACGGGCGTTGAGCGTAGACAGGTCACTGCTTAACTCGATATTCTGTACCCTGCCAATCTGTATTCCCTCGCTCATCACTCGAACCCCTTCATGCATGTCGGTACGGGCGGGGAACTTTACGTTAACGACTATGCCATCTTCAGCGGCTTCGAAGTCGGGGAAAAGACTGAACTCATTGTCTGGACTCAGCCCGCTTTCATCATCCGGCGGAGTATAAAAACTAATGCCGCCTGCGATAATGGCTGCTAATGATCCGAAACGGAGGTTTACCTGCGACAGATTTGCTTTGAGGCTGATACCGCTGGCATTCCAGAAGCGGGTATTGTCACTAATCAGGTGACTGTAGGTCGGTTCAATAAAGAGCTCAATACGGATCTGATTGGCTTTATCGGTCAGGCCGAAATTGATCACTTCGCCGACCTCTATCTGGCGGTAATATACTTTAGCTCCGCGCTGTATCGATTGGGCTGAGTCTGCTAAGAGAGAGAGGTAAAGGCCCTCCCGGTCTTTGAGGGGGGGTGGTGGTTCATTATCAGCGATAAAGCTTAAGCGCTCTTCGCCGTTGCCAGGCTGAAGTTCTATGTAATAGCCGGAGAGCAGGGTATCCAAACCTTTAACGCCACTGAGGGAGATCTGTGGCTTGACCAACCAGAAGCGTGAGCCCTCAATCAGGATTTCGGCCGCCTCTTTCTCCATTTCGATCATCGCAGTGACGCTTTTCAGATCCTCATTGAGCTTTAGGCTCTTGATCATTCCGGTTGGTAGTCCCCGGTACATCACTTTAGTGACATTGGCTTCCAGTCCTTCGGCAGTCTCAAACTGCACCTCGATCATAATACCGGCATCCTGATAACTTTTAATGACCAGCCAGCCGGCAATTAATGCGGCAAGAAAAGGCAGCAGCCAGACGACGGATGGACCTTTGTGGCGCTTAATGATCGGTGTTGCGGCACTGTTGTCTGAATCAGGGGTACTCATTGGTCATCCTTATGATCAGTACTGTCGGGTGGACAATCCGAAATTCCATTATCCCAAATCAACCGGGTATCAAAAGCTATAGCAGAAAACATGGTCAATAATACTACGATGGCAAAAGCGGTGGCGCCATGATTACCCTCAATATGCGCAATACTACCCAGTTGTACCAGCGCCACCAGAATACCAATAACAAAAATATCCAGCATCGACCAGCGGCCGATCCACTCGACGATACGAAACATCATCGTTTTTTGGCGCAGATTGGTCTGTAAACCAAACTGTACTGTGCAGAGCAAAATGGTTAGGGCGATCATTTTTAATACCGGAACGACGATACTGGCGGTCAACACAACCAGGCCAATTATCAGCATATCCTCTTCAAGCAGGTGGAGTACCCCTCCAAGAATAGTACTGGGCTCTCCCTGACCAAAGGTTTTAAAGGTCATGATAGGTAGCAGATTTGCAGGTAAGAACAGTAAAATCGAGGCTATCAGACAGGCCCAGCTGATATTCATTGAATTGGTGATTCGGCTATGCAGGCGAGCGCCGCAGCGATCACAATGCAGCCCTTCCTGACTTAAATAGTGCAACTTCTCGCAGTCGCTGCAGAGCAGGTAGCCGCTGTCACGGGCTGAGCGGAAAGCGGTTGGTGAATCAGTCATAGAAGCGGCTCTGTTTTCGGTGTAAATCGATCTGATGCCAAATCTGGTGCGGATTAAAAAAGATACCGCTCAGGGTAATGACAATGATGAGTGCGGCCAGACTATAGAGTCCCAGGCCAATCTCAAGATCGGCAATATCTTTGAGTTTAATAATGGAGATCAGCACGCCGAGCAGGAATATCTCCAACATGCCCCAGCCGCGTAGGTGTTGATAGCTATGCATCGCCTGGCGTAATAGTCTGCCTTCCCAGCGGTAGTGGAGGGTGAAACTGATATAGAAAAGAGCGATCAGTTGTATCAGGGGAACGACAATAGCGAACAGTAGGATAAGCAGAGCAACGACCTCTAGTCCGCCTTCGTATAAGGATAGTGCGCTCTGTAGAATGATTTCACTCTGGCTCTGGCCAAATACATGCAAGCTGAGAATTGGAAATAGGTTGGCCGGAATGAACAGTATGAGTCCTGCTATCGAGAGAGCCAGCAGCCGCTCTATACTGTTGAGGGTAGTGTAATATAAACGGGCATGGCAGCGAGGACAGACAACATCCTGATCGGGTTGGTTGACTACCCGTTCAATCAGCAGGTCACATTCGTGACAGGCGATCAGGTGTTTGGGTGTGCCTTGCATTGTTATATAGGCCCTAATTGAAAGCTGAAAACAGAGTATGCCAGATTTAATACCTCAACCCATAGTTGAATGGCTGGAACAGCAGTCCCTGACGCTAAATGCGATAGATATGCTCAGTGGAGGCTGTGTTGCCGATACCTGTAAGCTTAGTCTGCAAAGCTCAAAAGGTGCGAGGCTTGAGCTGGTATTAAAGCAGATGCCAATGGGTTCCTCAGAGTCGTTAGCAGCAGAGGCTGCCGGGCTTCAGTTCCTGCGTTTGTCGGAAGCTGGAGCTCTTCGTATTCCAGAGGTGATTCTGCAAGAGGGGAATTCTTTATTACTGGAGTATATTTCACCGACTGCGCGTTCGGTGGATTTTGATGATCAGTTAGCGGTTGGGTTAGCGTTACAGCATAGCCATCAAAATACCCACTTTGGCTTTTCCTTGAATACCTTCTGTGGTGGTACCTGCCAGCTAAACCAGTGGCAGGGCGATGGGTTCTGCTTTTATGCTCAACAGCGTTATCAAGCATTGGCTCATCAGTGTTTAGAGCAGAGTTTGATAACGCCAGTTCTGTACGATCGTTTATTGATATTGAGCGAGTCACTTTCCCGCTGGTTACCGCAACAGTCAGCGGTGCTGTTACATGGTGATCTTTGGTCGGGTAATGTGCTGAGTGGGCCTCGGGGTGAACCTGCTCTGATAGATCCCTCGGTCTATTATGGCTGGGCTGAGGCTGAGTTGGCGATGACGCAGATGTTTGGTGGATTTAGCCAGCGTTTCTATCAGGTTTATCTACATCATAGCGAAATGCTGCCGGACTGGCGGTCGCGTGTGGATCTTTATAATCTCTACCACTATCTGAATCATCTGCTGTTATTTGGCGGCGCTTATCACCGTGATGTTGAGCGCATTGTGCAGTACTATAGCGGCTAAATATTATGTACTAACGTTCAGGTTATCTATGAGTCAATCCGATCAGGGTGATTTTAAAGCCCTGCGCCGTGAATATGTGGCGCAACCTCTTAACCGGTCCGACCTGTCGGCCGATCCGCTGCAGCAGTTTGCTGACTGGATGCAGACTGCAACTGAATACAGTCCTGATGATGCCACCTCAATGACGCTGGCAACTGCCAATGCTTTGGGGATGCCATCGGCACGCATTGTGTTGCTGAAGCACTTTGATGCAGAAGGATTTGCCTGGTATACCGATTACCGTAGCCGTAAAGGTCAGGAACTAGCTGAAAATCCTCAGGCTGAGCTTATGTTTTATTGGTATGGTCTTGAACGACAGGTGCGGATTCAGGGGCGTGTAGAGAAGCTTTCTGCAGAGCAGGGTCGAAAGTATTTCAATGAACGTCCGGTGGGAAGTCGACTCAGTGCTGCTGTATCCCATCAGAGCGCGGTGATTGAAAGCCGTGAATCTCTTGAAAAATCTGTAGGTGAGCTGCAACAACAGCATCCTGATGGCGATATTCCATACCCTGAGTTTTGGGGTGGTTACCGTCTGATTCCAACTCATTTTGAGTTTTGGCAGGGGCGGGAAAGTCGGTTGCATGACCGATTTAGCTATACCGAAATAGAGGGGCAGTGGCAGGTTGACCGCCTTTCTCCTTGAGTTAACACTAAATTAAAGAACTGAAAGCAGAGCGAACTGATGACAGAACAGATAACCGGGCAACTACTTTCCTGTGTAGAGGTAGAACCTTCTAAACCAGCAAATGCAACAGTGATCTGGTTGCACGGTCTGGGTGCTGATGGGCATGACTTTGAACCGGTGGTGCCCGCTTTAAAGCTACCGGAATCACTGCCAGTCAGGTTTGTTTTTCCTAATGCTCCGCATCAACCAGTAACCGTCAATGGCGGCATGGTAATGCCTGCCTGGTACGATATTCTGGAAATGAGTATCGAGCGTAAGATCGATGTTGATGGCTTATTAAAGTCGGTGCAGCAGATTGAAGCACTGATTCAGCGAGAGATTGATCGAGGAATTGCTTCGGATAGAATAGTCCTGGCAGGCTTTTCTCAGGGCGGTGCTGTGGCCTATCATGCCGCACTTTGTTACCCCAAGCCGCTGGCTGGTTTAATGACGTTATCAACGTATATGGCAACAGCGGAGCTGATCGAGCAGCAGCGCAGTGATGTTAATCGGAATATCCCTGTGGTGATTCATCACGGTACTGCTGATGATGTGGTACCTATAAGCTTGGGAACCCAGGCAACAGAAAAATTACAGCAGCTGGGCTATCACCCCCAGTGGCATAGCTGGCCGATAGATCATGGTCTCTGTCTTGAAGAAGTAGAGTCCATTGGTGAGTGGCTGGTTCGAACTTTAGAAATGGAAATTAATTGAATGAATATCAGCAATGACTGCTATGTCGAGATCCACTACGCTCTTTTTAACGAGGAGAAGGAAGTACTGGATGGTTCACGTGGTGGGGAGCCTCTTCCCTATCTGCATGGTCGGGGTAATATTATTCCGGGTCTGGAAGCGGCGCTTGCCGGAAAGATGAAAGGCGATATCTTCACGATAACGGTAGCGCCTGAGCAGGGCTACGGAGACCGTGACGAGAGTAAAGTCAGCATTATTGATGCGGAATCTTTTGCCGGATTCGATAAGATTGAAGAAGGTCTGTTGTGTCAGCTAGAGGGCGAAGATGGCGAGCCGCAACTGGTTACTATTACCCTGATTGATGAAGATGAAGTCACTATCGATGCGAACCACCCGTTCGCAGGCAAAACTTTGAATTTCGAGGTCGAAGTAGTGACTGTGCGTGAAGCAACAGAAGCTGAATTGCGAGATGGTATTGTTGGATAAATTGAAAAATAAGGAGCGTTGCAAATGCGTTTGATTTTAGCCCTGCTGCTACCCTGGGTGCAGTTTTTTACTATTGGTAGACCGATTGCCGGAATAATCTGTTTGGTTCTTCAGCTCACACTGGTCGGCTGGGTGCCTGCAGCTATCTGGTCTGTGTATGCTTTAAGCCAGTATAAGACCGACAAAAAGATAGAAGCCGCTATTAGCGGGAAAGAGTAATTTTTCCTAAGTAAGCGGCTTATTTATACAGCCCTTAGCTAACGTCGTTATTTCTCTGAACCGGTACTTCTTTATTTATTATTGAAGTGCCGGGCCGCATACCCCCAACGATTTCCCCATCTTCAGCTCGTCGACTTTTGTCTGCCGATCAGGACTTCTATGCCTGCATTTCGCACGACATTTACCATTCCCGGTGCTTACCCTTCTAACGCGATACGTTCACAGTGGGTTATTAAACCTTTTCCTGCCATTCCATATCACCAATCTGCACGTTTAACCATTCAAAGCCGATTCGCCGAGCCACGGCTGCGGCGCCATCCAGGCTTTTGAATTCTCGTTCCTTACGCGAACGCTGCAGATCAAGTGTCATCACTTCTTTTTGCTTTGTAATGAATTTCAGTCGCCAGCCTCTGGCAATAGAGACCGGTGCTGCCTGGCATGAGTCAAAGACGCCTGCCTTAAAAAGAAGTTTTATTTCTCGCTCTTGCATAATCAATACCTTTTTAATGAAGGTTTTTAATTCTATTAAGACAAGTATATATCATTTTATGATTAATCAAAAATTAATAGAGATGTTTTTGTATATGTAAGTGATTGTTTTTATAGGGTTTTAATTAATAAATTGAATTGTGACAGATGGTAAGTGGGTTCTGATATAACTACTTGATAAATAAGGGGTTATTTAAGTTATCTGGTGATTATATTTTTCTATAGAGGGAGGGTAATTAAGAGAGTCTATC
>JAGPUU010000399.1 GCA_018067325.1 Amphritea sp. | reverse complement strand
TGTTTCTGTTCTGACCTCAACGCCTGCCCATTCACATTCAGTCAACAAAACCTGGAGGATCTCTTTGCTGGAGTCATTGCAAAACAGCTGCCCTAAGGTTTTCTCGTGGTACTCAACGCCATGTCGGTCAACCAGGTCGATAAAATCCTGAGCCTTATAGCGACTCAAAGCAGACTTACAGAAGTGTGGATTTTGAGAGATGAAGTTTGCCGGGGAATTGTGCATATTAGTGAAATTACAGCGTCCGCCTCCGGACATCAGAATCTTCCGGCCAACCTTCGCGGTATGTTCTAATACTAATACGGAGCGACCACGATAACCGGCGGTAGCAGCACACATAAGACCGGAAGCACCCGCCCCGACAATAACGACATCAAACTGTTGCAAGAGTCTCTCTTCCTAAAGCAAAAGAAGCGCATTGTACCCAGTCGTGATTGCCCTAGCGAGAATTATTGACTCTTATTGTGGCTACCATCGCAGAGTGGTTGAGTACCCGTTTGTTTACAGCAGCAGAGCGCTACTGTTTCAGACTTTCGAGCAATGAATACAATCGGATCTAACCCGGTACCCTGATGGGATCCATCACAGAAAGGTTGAGTGCTTGAACGACCACAGGCACACCAGCAATAGGTTTCGCCCTCTATGAGATCGACTCTGGCAGGCGCGTCGCCAGCACGATGAACATCAGCATGAGACATAACCTGATCTCCGTTTACTGCCTGCGAATAATGCCGCAGGTAACAGTAAACGTAGAGCACACAAAAGCAGAGATCAAACTATAGGAGGAATTATTCCTTTTCAGAATCTTTCTGGAGAGCCTCTTCGGAATCTTTCTGGCGAGCTTCTTCAGCTCGTTTAAGACGGCGTATCTTTTCCGCCAGCGGTGTTACGCGCTGCGGATCAGATGAATCAGCATTTTGCTCGGCCTCCCGGGCTTTTTCATAAACCGATTTGCTCTTTTTCTTCTGTTCCAGGTTACGACGTCTACGACTTTCATAACTATCTGGGTCAGCCAGCTTTTCACTACGACGCGGCACATCCAAAAATATAGGTTTTGGTGAACTGCGTTTTTTCTTCTTACGTGTCATATCTATTACCTTTATTTCGCTGAGCCAAGCGTTGGGCTTCTGATTCCGCCTCTAAACGCTCTTGCTCTAATCTTTCCTGCTCAATACGTTCAGCATCAAGTCGTTGCTGTTCCCACTTATCGAGCCACTCAGTGACGGTCTCGTAGGTAATCTGGCCAAGCTGGCCACTACGAAGCTCATTCAGCAGTATCTCAGAGGCCTTATGCAGATCAATTACACCACCAGGCCTTAGCCCACCGCGTTTACGGCCAATCTCTTCCAGCACCTGATCAGCATGATCAGGCAACTCTTTAAACTTATATCGTGCAACCAGTAGATCCGGATATTTTTCACGTAAAAAACCGGCGGCGTAAAGGGCCACATCTTCAAATTCTATCGCCGTATTTTTGATCGCACCACTGGCAGCAAGTCTGTAACCAGAATCATAATCTTCGATTTTGGGCCACAACATACCGGGCGTATCAGACAAGGCCATACCGTTTCGCAGCGTAAAACGCTTCTGTCCCTTAGTAACAGCAGGCTCATTGCCTACTTTAGCGATTTTCTTACCCAGCAAAGCGTTGATCATCGTCGATTTTCCCACATTGGGAATACCCATAATCATCGCCCGTACCTGACGGCCATTATTACTCCGGGAAGGCACTAATTTATTACACATATCAGGGATAGTACTGATCAGTAGTTTCTGCGAGTAATCGATCATTACAGCCTGGGTATCAGGTAGGCTATTGTAGTAATCAACCCACTCCTGAGTGCGTTCAGGGTCAGCCATATCGCTCTTGTTAAGTAGCTTAATAACTGGCTTGCCTTTCCCCAGATCTGAGACCATCGGATTTTCACTGGACACAGGTAATCTGGCATCGAGTATTTCGATGACCACATCTATCTCATCCATTACCTTGGCTATCTCTTTACGGGCCTTATGCATATGGCCCGGAAACCAGTTAATACTACTCATAATTAGGGTCTACTATTTCTGGGGCACACATTATACCTATAGCATACCAAACAGCGACTTCTTTCGACTAATAACCTATATTCAAAGTACCTGATATGGGCAACATCAGAGCTGACAATTGGGCCTAGTAGCTATATGCTTGATTAACACGCAGTTTTCGATGGAAAGAGCAGACATGGACACCACTTCAGATTCTCAGGTTCTGATGGCCCGGCAACCGATTTTTGATCGAAGCCAACGGGTTGTCGCCTACGAACTGCTATACCGAGATGAGCAAGACACTGAACACGCTCTGTTTCGGGGAACAGGTGCTACCCGGGAAGTCATTCTTAATTCTTACACCAGCATCTCTGATCAGGGATCCCTCAAACGTGTACCAGCATTTATCAACCTCACACGCGATCTTCTGATTTCCGATGACTTTCCAGAACTGCCCCGTAAAAATATTGTAATCGAGATTCTCGAAGATATTAAAATTGACCGCGAATTAATCATCGCAGTGCATCGACTAGCGAAAAGCGGCTACCGTATTGCATTGGATGACTTTATCTATAAACCTGAAGCGGTGCCTCTACTAAAGCTGGCTCACATCGTTAAAGTAAACGTTAAAGATTTGAACTTCGATGAAGTTGCAGAGCAAGTACGGCTTATCACCCCCTTTAAAGTCACTCTTCTAGCCGAAAAGATTGAAACAGTAGAAATGCTAGAAGAATGTAACAAACTTGGATTTAAGCTATTCCAGGGACACTTTCTGAGCAAGCCAAAACTGGTTAAAGGTAAGAAGA
>JAGPUU010000387.1 GCA_018067325.1 Amphritea sp. | reverse complement strand
TGCTGTACTGCACATTGTAAACAGCGCAGCAATGCCTGTATCTCTGTTCAAGTCTTACTCGGTTTATCCGGGTGCTGTAGATGCGATGGTTCAGTGGTGGTATGGACATAACGCTGTAGGTTTCTTCTTGACCGCAGGCTTCCTGGGTATGATGTATTATTTCGTACCGAAGCAGGCTGAGCGTCCAATTTATTCCTACCGTCTGTCAGTTGTTCACTTCTGGGCACTGATTGCGACTTATATGTGGGCTGGTGGTCATCACCTGCACTACACTGCCCTGCCTGACTGGACTCAGTCTGTAGCAATGGTTATGTCTTTGGTTCTGCTGGCGCCTTCTTGGGGCGGTATGATCAACGGTATGATGACGCTATCCGGCGCTTGGCATAAGCTACGCACAGACCCTGTATTGCGCTTCCTGGTTGTTTCTCTGTCTTTCTATGGTATGTCTACCTTTGAAGGCCCGATGATGTCAATCAAGACCGTAAACGCTCTATCCCACTACACTGACTGGACTATCGGTCACGTACATGCGGGTGCTTTGGGCTGGGTTGCGATGATCTCTATCGGTGCGGTTTACCACATGATTCCACGTCTTTGGGGCAAAGCTCAAATGGCGAGCATGGCATTGGTAAATACCCACTTCTGGCTGGCAACTATCGGTACTGTACTTTACATCTGCGCGATGTGGGTTAACGGTATCCTGCAAGGCCTGATGTGGCGCGCAGTTAACGAGGACGGCACCCTAACTTACAGCTTCGTTGAAGCACTGGAAGCAAGTCATCCTGGTTTCTTCGTTCGTGCTCTGGGCGGTGCTTTCTTCCTAACTGGCATGCTGTTAATGGCATACAACGTTTGGCAGACTGTACGCAAAGACAGCACAGCTCCTGCAGCTAACGCTTCTGCGCAAGCAGCTTAAGGATCAGAGGAGCATATTGAAATGATCAAACACGAAACGATTGAAAAGAATGTTGGCATCATGATCCTGCTGATCATCCTGGTGATCAGTGGTGGTGGTCTTGCTGAAATCGTACCTCTGTTCTTTAGCAATTCGACAACTAAGCCAATCGAAGGTCTGCGTACATATACTGCGCTTGAACTTGAAGGGCGCGACATTTACATCCGTGAAGGCTGTAACGTATGTCATTCCCAGATGATTCGTCCTTTCCGTGCAGAAACTGAGCGCTACGGTCACTACTCAACTGCCAACGAGCAAGTTTGGGAACACCCATTCCTATGGGGCTCCAAACGTACCGGTCCAGATCTGGCCCGGGTCGGTGGTCGCTACAGTGATGACTGGCATCGTGCACACCTGTATAACCCACGCGATGTGGTACCTGAGTCTAAGATGCCGTCCTACCCTTGGCTGTTTGAAAACAAGCTGACAGGTAAAGACACTGCAACTAAGATGCGGGTTCTGGCTAAACTTGGTGTTCCATACACCGAGGAAGAAGCTGCAGCTGCTAAGGAACAGGTTGAAGGAAAAGCAGAGATTGATGCTCTGGTTTCATACCTTCAGGCCCTTGGCAAAACCCACTCTGTTTACAACAACAAGCGGTAATCCAGAGTGAGCTACGAAGTTTACGGTCCTTACCTTCCGGTGCTGATGTTGATCACCTTTATCTTACTCTTTATCTGGGTCTTACTACCGGGTAACCGCAAAGGCTTTGAGGAGGCATCTAACCTGCCTTTCGAAGATGACGAGCAGGATCAGCGGACGCTAGGAACTGATAACGGGAGAAAAGAACAATGAGTGCTTTTTGGAGCGCATGGATAACTGTAATCACACTTGCAGTTATATTAGGATGTGCATGGTTGTTGCTGGCTACCCGCCGCAGCGAGCCGCACAAAGAAGCGACCGAGGAAACTCTGGGTCACTCTTTTGACGGGATTGAAGAGTACGATAATCCTTTGCCAAGCTGGTGGTTGAACATGTTTGTTGCAACCATTATCTTCGGCTTAGTTTATCTGACCCTCTACCCCGGCTTAGGTAACTTCAAAGGAGTTCTGGGCTGGACGTCTGCAAACCAGTGGGAAGAAGAGATGGCGCATGCGGAAGAGGTTTACAAACCTATTTTCGCTAAGTACGCAACTATGTCCGTTGAAGACCTACAGGCTCAGCCTGAAGGCCTGAAAATGGGTCAGCGTATGTTTGCCAACAACTGCTCACTGTGTCACGGTGCCACTGGCGCTGGCGCACACGGCTTCCCTAACCTGACCGATAGTGATTGGCTGTATGGTGGTGCTCCGGCAACTATCCAGCAGACTATTGCCAATGGTCGCCAGGGTGCAATGCCACCTTGGGGTGCGGTTCTGGGTGAAGAAGGTGTTCGCGATGTGACTAACTACGTTATGTCATTGAGCAGCGCCAATCACGATGCTGATGCAGCTGTTCGCGGCGAGCAACAGTTCCAGGCCCTGTGTACAGCTTGTCACGGTGCAGATGGTAAAGGCACCCAGGCATTGGGTGCACCTGACCTGACTGACAACATCTGGTTGTATGGTTCTACTTTCGAGAAAGTAAGTCACACAATCCGTACCGGTCGGAATGGTGTTATGCCAGCACATAAAGATCTACTCAGCGATGATAAGATTCAACTTATCACTGCTTACGTGTACAGCCTCTCTAACAAGTAAGGCTCAGATCAATAAAAAAGGCGATATGATTAAAATCATATCGCCTTTTTTTGTGCTTCAGCTTAACTACTGCTACAAACCGGGTATAATATTCAAAATCGCTAATAAACCTTGAATGGCTTGGTTTTGATGGCAGAATTACGACTACTTGATGGTGAGGAATGGTATGAATCAAATACCAGTTAAGGATGTAACCCCAAAGGGCAACAAGGGGGATGAAAAGTACGACTTATATGCCAAACGTGAACATATTCATGTAAAGTTTTATAAAGGCTTTTTTAAAAATTTACGGACAGTATCCGGCTTCATGATGCTGGCTATGTTTTACGGTTTTTCCTGGATTCAGTGGGACGGCCATCAGGCTATTCTTTTTGATCTGCCTCGCCGACAGTTCAACATCTTTAATTTTACCTTTTGGCCACAGGACTTCATGCTCCTGTCCTGGTTACTGATTATTCTTGCCTTTGTGCTTTTCTTTGTCACCGTATTTGCCGGACGCTTATGGTGTGGTTACGCCTGCCCTCAATTTGTCTGGACCTGGTTCTTCATCTGGGCGGAACGCATCAGTGAAGGTGATCGAAATCAGCGCATGCGTCTTGATAAAGCTCCCTGGAGCGGTAACAAAATTATTAGAAAGGCCGCTAAGCACTTTCTTTGGATAACTATTGCAGCAGCATCAGCTGTTGCTTTCGTTGGTTACTTCACCCCCATTCGCGAACTTGCACCTTCAGTCCTCGTCTGGAATCTTGGTCCCTGGGAAACCTGGTGGATCGGCTTCCTGACGGTAGCGACCTACGCTAATGCTGGCTGGTTGCGCGAACAGGTCTGTATCTACATGTGCCCATACGCCCGCTTTCAGAGCGTCATGTTTGATCAGGACACTCTGGTTATCTCGTATGATGATATCCGCGGTGAAAATCGGGGTAAGCGTAAGAAAAACGCTGATTACAAAGCAGATGGCCTAGGCGACTGTATCGACTGCGACAACTGTGTTCACGTCTGCCCAGTAGGTATTGATATCAGAGACGGTCTGCAATACGAGTGCGTTGCCTGCGGTGCTTGTGTCGATGCTTGTGATGATATTATGGATCGCATGGGCTACGAGCGCGGTCTTGTTCGCTATACCACAGAGCATGCATTGGAAGGCGGAAAAACTCATATCCTACGCCCTCGTCTGATCGGTTATTTCATTGCCATCTGCGCCATGTTTATCGCCTTCAGCTACACCCTATACAGCAGAATTCCACTTGAAGTCGATATACTTCGTGACCGAGGTCAACTTTATGTTGAAGCGTCCAACGGCATGATAGAAAACGTATACACTCTCAAACTTGCGAATAAGTCTCAGGATGATCATCGTTTTAGCATCCAAGTAACAGGTGTTGAAGGGCTGACCATGTCTGGGGATAGTGAAGTACTGATTCGCGCTGGCGAACTACTTGATCATCCTGTAAGTCTACAGGCAGATCCTCGCTTTCTAGAGCGCCCGAACTACGACATTATGTTTCGGGTTCAGGCTTTAGATGATGAGAGCATTCTGATTAACGAGGAAAACCGGTTTATCGGTCCGGTTGCGCGCTAAGCAAAGCCTATCCTCCCCTAGCCGACTGAGTTAAAATAGCTGCCGGAATTATCTCCGAGCAGCTATTTCTTTTTTTATAAGGAATCCTATGACTACCCAACAAATCGGCCCCTGGTACAAACAACCTTGGTTGTGGTTTATTTTGGCACCTCTAATCGCCACAGTACTCTACTCTACGGTCTATATCACCGCCTCTATCGTCACTAATGATGGCGTTGTACTTGATGAATACACCAAAAAAGCCAAGGCTTTTCATGCGGATAACTCTAGCATTGAAGCAGCCCGCACCATGGGTTTGTATGGCGATCTTAAGTTGGACCAGCTAACCGGCGACGTCGTTGTTAAACTCAAAAGCTCGAATGGCAACTTACTGCCCTCTCAGCTGGAACTGGTCATTGGCCATCCATCCAGAGCATCTCTGGATATTCTGGTGTCGCTACGTGAATTACAGCCGGGATATTATGCAGGCTCTCTCGATAAAACCCTGAAAGGCAGAAAGTTTCTGATTATTCAGCCTGAGGGTAAAGCATGGCAACTAAGGCTTGAAGTTGAGCCACCTTACGATGAGCAAATTTTTAAGCTCGGCTCCGAGTAAACGCCATTCATGAACGCACAACAAGAACCAGGTAACAACGATCAAGGCTGCTTTCATTGCGGCCTTGATATCCCCCTTCACTCCAACTTTATCACGCTGATCAAGGGTAAAGCACAGCGCATGTGCTGCCCAGGCTGTCAGGCTGTCGCTCAAGCGATTTCAGATGGTGGATTGGAGAACTACTATAAGCACCGTACCGGTGAAACTCGTTCACCAGAGTTTACAGATCTTTCAATTCCTGAACAGTTACTCGCCGAATTGGCCCTGTATGACCAAGCCTCTATACAGAAAGCATTTGTTTCAGAAAGTGAGGATGGTATTAAGCAGGCTGCCTTGGTTATCGAAGGTATTACCTGCGCTGCCTGTGTCTGGCTTTTAGAACATCATATAAGCAATCTGCCCGGCGTAACAAAGGCTTCAGTAAATCTTACTAATCATCGAGCTCAACTAAGCTGGAATAATGACGAGATTCAACTGAGTAGTATTCTTACCTCTATCTACCGAATCGGTTATCAGGGTCATCCTTACCATCCTGATAAAGAGGAGCAGATGCTGGCATCAGAAACTCGCAAGGCAACACGAAGACTCGGCATCGCCGGCGTATTCTGCATGCAGGTAATGATGCTAGCCATGGCTCTTTATGCGGGTAAGATGCAGGGCATTGAAGACCATCTAGTCAATTTTATTCGCTGGGCAAGCTTTGTTTTAGCTACCCCGGTTGTCATCTACTCCGCCCGCCCTTTTTTCAGCGCCGCTATTCGTGATATTAAAACCGGCCATCTGACCATGGATGTCCCAGTGTCACTTGCGGTTGGCGGGGCTTATCTAGCCAGCATATGGGCAACCGTGACAGCTTCCGGTGAAGTCTATTATGACTCAGTCACTATGTTCACTTTCTTTCTGCTGATCGGTCGTTTTCTGGAAATGAAAGCCAGACACCGAACTGGCCGGGCAGGAAATTCGCTACTTAACCTATTGCCTGCCAGCGCAACACTACTGAAGGATGGTGAAGAGTTAATGGTTCCGGCCACCGACCTGAATATCGGCGACCGGATATTGGTAAAACCGGGACACACTGTACCTGCTGACGGCATCATTCTGACAGGTCAAAGCAGTATTGATGAATCAGCGCTAACCGGTGAATATCTGCCTGTTAGCAAGGCCAGCGGAGATTCTATCGTTGGCGGCACATGCAATGTTGAAAACCCGCTGCAGATTGAAATCACACAGGTCGGCGCAGCCACTCAGCTTTCAGCCATTGTCAGGCTTCTAGAGCGAGCCCACGAAGACAAACCAAAAGCGGCCCAGATCGCCGATAAGCTAGCGGGCTATTTTGTCGCTGCCGTTTTATTAACGGCTTTGGTTGTTGGTATCACCTGGTGGTTTATTGCACCCGAACACGCATTTTGGATCACCCTATCGGTCCTTGTTGTTACTTGCCCCTGCGCCCTATCATTGGCAACACCAACAGCACTGACCGTTGCTACTGGCACCTTGCGCCAGAATGGCCTCCTAATTACCCGAGGTCATGTACTGGAAAGTCTGGCTAAAGCGACCCATATCGTTTTCGATAAAACAGGCACCCTGACAGAAGGCAACCTTTCACTGAAAAGTGTGATCCCCCTCGGTCAATCAAGCTATGAACAGACGTTGGCTATCGCCTGCGCCCTGGAAGCGCACTCCGAACACCCAATTGCCAAACCATTCCATACACAAGCAAAACTCATGGAACCAGTTCAAGCTTCCGAAATAACCAATCATGTTGGATTAGGTTTAGAGGGCCAGGTGAATGGACTACGCTACCTTATTGGCAAACCCGCTTTTGCCAGCCAGCATTGCTCTACAACACTCAGCTACGACGACGCCCCAGACAACCACGGGCAGTGGTTATTATTGGCTTCTGACTCTGAACCTGTGGCTTGGATAGGATTGAGCGACGCCCCGAGGAAACAAGCTAAAAGCACCTTGAATCTACTAACCCGTATGGGTTTGCAAGTTGAGATGCTCACGGGCGATAGTTCTGCCGCTGTCGGTCATATTGCTGAAGAGCTAGGTATTAAAAATGTTATTTCAGGCGTTTCACCGGAACAAAAACTAGAGCATATTCAGTCTCTACAAGCTAATGGGGCCCGAGTCATTATGGTTGGCGACGGTATCAATGACATTCCAGTTCTAGCTGGAGCGCAGACGTCAATTGCGATGGGCTCAGCCACGGACCTTGCTAAAACCAATGCCGACGCGGTCCTGATATCAGGAGAACTGCAACGCTTACCCCAGGCACTGCAACTGGCAAGAAAGAATCAAAAGATTATCCGTCAGAATCTGGGCTGGGCAATCTTCTACAATATGATTGCGCTTCCATTGGCCGCAACGGGAATGATTGCCCCCTATATGGCTGCTATTGGGATGTCTGCCAGCTCTTTAGTTGTAGTTGGCAATGCCCTTAGACTCTCTAAACTTGCCCGGACAAATCGGGTAGAATCACCTGACCAATCAAGAAAGATAACCACACCATGAATATTATGTACCTGCTCATCCCTATCGCTATTGTTTTTTCAGGCTTAGCAATATGGGGGTTTTTCTGGTCAGTTAACACTGGTCAGTATGATGATCTTGAGTCACCAGCCCATAGCATTCTCTACGATGACGACGAACATTTGATTCCCGACGATGCTAAACCAAAGCCCTTAAAGCCTCAAGATAAAACCGAATGATAGAACCTCTTTCCGTTGTTACTGCCCTATTGCTTGGCCTACTCGGAAGCGCACATTGCCTAGGAATGTGTGGCGGTATTTCTAGCGCTGTAGCAATGGGTATAGACCGACAAAACCAACGACCGGCATTACTTCTCCTTGGTTTCAATTCAGGGCGCATCCTAAGCTACGCTATAGCTGGAGCCTTAATGGGAAGTATCGGATGGCTGATTCGTTCGCCTGAAGTCTCACTATTTTTGCGCAGTCTGGCGGGTATAATTCTGATCATGATGGGACTCTATGTTGCCCAGATATGGAAGGGCCTTAGCTATCTTGAACGGCAAGGCAGTCATTTGTGGAAACATATTCAGCCATTGAGCCGTAAACTACTACCCGTCCAAACACCATTCCAGTCACTGGCATTAGGGTTGCTCTGGGGATGGCTGCCCTGCGGCCTGGTGTACAGCACTCTGATCTGGAGCGCTACAGCCAATGACTGGAAAACATCAGCCTTAATGATGGCCTGCTTTGGCCTGGGCACAATACCTGCCATGTTTGCGACAGGCTTAATGGCGAACCAGGTACAAGCCTTGTTAAAAAATCGCAAAGCCCAAACCATTGCGGGCGTAATGATTATAGTTTTCGGACTATATACTATTCCCTGGCAGGGATTCGGACTGACACTAGCTTGATAAACATCAATACCGGGGCGATTTAAATCTCTATAATCGACCCTTTGCTGTAGAAGTGAGAAATATTGTGAACCAGAACAATCTGATTAAATGGGATCTCGATCTGATCCGACGCTATGATTTATCAGGCCCGCGCTATACCTCGTACCCAACGGCAATCCAGTTTGATCCGGAACTCTCTGCTACCGACCTGGTCAGGACCGGCCAACAAACAGCTGATCTCAACACGCCGCTATCACTCTATGTGCATATCCCCTTCTGTGCTCACGTTTGTTATTACTGTGCCTGTAATAAAGTTATCACCCGCAACCGGAAGAAGGCACAGCCCTATCTTGATACCGTGTATAAAGAGATGGTCCAGCTATCTGAGTGGTATTCAAATGATCGGGTTGTTGAACAACTCCATTTAGGCGGAGGCACACCCACCTTTATCAGCAATGGTCAGATGATCGAACTGATGCAGAAGTTGCGTGAAAACTTTAAGCTGCTTGATGATGATTCCGGTGACTACTCAATTGAAATTGACCCCCGCGAAGTCGATCATGAAATGCTGAAAGTGCTGCGTGACATCGGCTTCAACCGGGTAAGCTTTGGTGTTCAGGATCTCGAACTTAAAGTACAGGAAGCCGTGAATCGGGTACAACCGGTAGAAGAGATAGCCGATGTATTGAATGAATCCCGACGCTTGGGATTCCGTTCTATCAATATAGATCTTATCTACGGCCTCCCACATCAGACTTTAGAAAGTTTCACTAAAACTCTTGATACCATTATCGATCTCGATCCTGATCGCTTATCGGTATTCAACTATGCCCATATGCCGGACCGTTTCCGTTCACAAAGTCATATCAAAACTGAAGACCTGCCCAGCCCTGAAACTAAGCTGGCCATTCTTGAAACCACAATCAGCAAGTTGATTGATGCGGGGTATGTGTACATCGGCATGGACCATTTTGCCAAACCCGATGATGAACTGGCGCTGGCTCAACAAAGTGGAAAGCTACATAGAAATTTCCAAGGGTATACGACTCACAGCGATTGCGACTTGGTGGCAATGGGCGTGTCGTCTATTAGTCAAATCGGCGATGTTTACTATCAGAACGAGCATGACATTGCGCTTTATTCTGCCGCAGTAGACACGCGCAATGATGCTATTAAGCGTGGCGTCACCCTGACACTGGATGACCGAATTCGCCGGGCAGTGATTACCCAATTAATCTGTCACTTCCAGTTACATAAAAAAGATATTGAAGATCAGTTTGAAATATCTTTTGCTGAGTACTTTAATGAAGAGTTACTGGAACTGGAAAAATTCACCGGGGATGGCCTGATTGTACTCACTGATGACAGTATCGAAGTAACTCCGGCAGGACGCTTGCTGATTCGTAGAATATGCATGGCTTTCGATGCCTATATACCGAAGCAGTCACCGACAAAAGGGTTTTCCCGTATCATTTGATTCGGAAACACTTCACCCCGTGTGCATTTTAGTAGATAATCGAGTATTAGCTACGTCTAAAATAACGAATACAGGACATCATATTATGGGCAACCATAAGGCATCTGAAGGGAAACTACATAGCTTGCAGCAGGCTCATTGTGGTACATGCAGCCTCAGTTCACTGTGCTTACCCGTGTCCCTTAATATGACAGAGATGGAACGGCTCGATGATATCGTCGATAAAAGCCGTCCACTGAAGAAAGGCGAGCACCTGTTCCATCAGGGCGAACCTTTTTCATCTGTATACGCAATCCGTGCGGGAACAATCAAGACCTATACACTTACCAATGAGGGAGAAGAGCAGATTACCGGTTTCTACTTCCCTGGTGAATTGGTTGGTATGAGCGGCTTTGATAACGAGGAATATCCCGTATCGGCGAAAATTCTCGAGACAACGACGGTCTGTGAAATTCCGTTCGAGAGACTCGATGATCTATCTGGGCAGCTACCAGAGCTTCGTCGTCAGATTCTCAGAACAATGAGTAAAGAGATCCGCGATGATCAACAGATGATGCTGTTACTGAGTAAGAAGAATGCGGAACAACGAGTAGCCTCTTTCCTCGTAAAGCTATCTAACCGTTTCAAAGCTCGTGGCTATTCAACGACTAATTTCCGACTGTCGATGTCCCGCAACGAGATTGGTAACTACCTAGGGCTTGCCGTTGAAACGGTCAGCAGGATCTTTACCAGATTCCAGAAAATGGAACTGGTTAGTGTTGATGGTAAAGAGATAGAGCTAACCAACATTGAAGAGATTTTCAAACTGTCCGGTGAATCTCAAGACGTAGATAGCAGCGAAGAAAAGTCCTGCCCTCTTACATAACGTCATCCCGGAAGCATCATAATACCCGCTCTATGCGGGTATTATTTTGTGTCCATATTCATACTGTTTTAAGGTAAACCAAATGAGCTTCGATGAGTGTTATATCAAGTCAGTCATGCGCACAATTCCGGATTGGCCGGAACCCGGTGTCATGTTCAGAGATATCACCCCTCTGTTTAAAGACCCAAAAGCATTACGCATGATCTCTGATGCTTTCATCCAACGCTATATCGATACTGATATTACCCATATTGCCAGCATCGATGCCCGCGGATTCCTGATTAGCTCTATTATGGCTTACCAACTCAACATTCCTCTGGTACTGGTACGTAAGAAAGGCAAGTTACCAGGCAAAACTATTAATTGTGAATACGCTCTGGAATACGGCACTTCGGCGGTTGAAATGCAAATAGATGCCGTAGCAGAGGGAGATAAAGTACTAGTCTTTGATGATCTAATCGCCACCGGCGGAACCATCATGGCAGCCTGTACCATTATTAAAGAGCTCGGCGCAGAAGTATACGAAGCCGCTGCCCTAATCGATCTTCCTGACCTGAAAGGTTCGGAAAAAATCCTACAGTCTGGTATCCCCGTGTACACGCTTCTGGCCTACGAAGGACTCTGATTAAAAGCGCAACAAACAGAACCGTCCAAACAAACGGCTTCTATTAAAATACGATCAGGGAGCCTGTTCAGGCTCCTTTTATCTACTTTCTAGTTAATTTATTCTCAGTCCACCCCTACTTTCATTGTTCGAGCGCTCTTTCACATCCACCGTTTTAACCTAATTGCGACTATTCTATGATTGCATATTCCTTATAGATATAAGAATATAACCGTTATGGAAATACAATAAAAATAAGAGTAGAACGTTATGCTTAACAGGTCAGGCTACTTCACCGCTCTTTTAACCTCAGTACTTTTCTGCAGCCCTTTATGCGCCGAAGAGGTTTCGATAAAACAAGGAACTCTCGCCCTTAATGCCAATTTGCAACGAGTCGATGAACAGCCCGTCAACGGACGAGTCGCTCTAATCACCCATGGAACGCTCGCACATAACGGCATGGAGATCATATCGACTCTTCAAGGCTTACTCGCTGATGAAGAACTGCCAAGCCTGGCTATCAATCTAAGTCTCGGGCTAGATAACCGTCACGACATGTACGATTGCACAACGCCTCATAATCACAAACATACCGATGCAGTAAGCGAAATAAACCTTTGGCTTGAATGGCTTAAAAATCAGGGAGCTGATGAGGTTGTGCTTATCGGACATTCTCGTGGAGGTAACCAAACGGCCTGGTATAGCAATCTCCACCCTAAAGCCGCTATTGCTCAGGTATTGGTTGCACCCGCAACCTGGAGTGAATCTGATGCCAGTGAAAACTATAAGCAACGTTATGGTCAATCGCTTCAGTCAGTTTTGAGCCAAGCGGAGAAAATGAAACCTGACGACATGATGGAAACCACCAACTTTATCTACTGTGCTGATGCCCAAGTAACCGCTGGCAGCTTTGTCGATTATTATAAACCGGACTCACGTTTTAATACGCCGACCCTGCTCCAACAAACAGCTCTCCCCAGTCTGGTGATCATCGGCTCTGCAGATAAAACAGTCAGTAATCTCCCCGAAGCCATGGCTAAAGTCGATAATGTAAACATAGAGTCACTTCTTATCGAAGATGCAGACCACTATTTTCGAGACCTCTATGCTGACGAGATAGTCGAGGGGATTATCGAATTTCTGGACCAACTATGAGAGAGTTTTTAGCCCGACTTAGCCTACTGACCCTCCTCTTTCTAAGCATCCCTCTTCAGGCGGTAGAGCTACCTCTGCTGACCGACTTGAAGAAAGACAGCCAGTTAGCTGACTCGCATTTTCTACTGGTCTTAATCAGCCAGCCAAATTGTAGTTATTGCCGCCTGATAGAAGAGGAAATTCTCAAGCCGATGCAGGCAAGTGGCAGGTATGACGATCGATTGCTTTTTCGAAATCTGATCATCAATGACGGCTACCAGTTAATCGATCTAGATGGACATCAGGTATCAGCAAATCAGTTTGCCTTGCGCTACAGTAGCTCATTAACGCCTACTCTCTTGTTCATCAATCCACTGGACGGCTCCGAACTAATTGAAAAGATGATCGGAATAACCACGGTCGACATGTATGGCTTTTACGTTGACAAAGCTATAGATACCGCCCACCGTCAACTTCTCAACCTGCACTGATAATCTTTTCAACCAGCCCTGTTCTGCGACCCTATATCTCTTTACAATAGCCTCTCTTTTTTATCCGATACTAAGGGCTTATTTCATGTGGTTCAAAAATGCCATCTTTTACCGTTTTAGTCAGCCGTTCAGCTACACACCTGAAGCCCTGGAAGAAAAACTTACTGAAAAAGCATTTGTACCTTGCGGTAGCCAGGAACTGAGTCGCTTCGGATGGGTCAGCCCTGCCGGTGATCTTTCTGAAATGCTGGTTCACGCTGGCAATGGCTTTATGCTAATTGCAGGCCAGAAAGAGGAAAAAATCATTCCTTCTGCCGTTATCCGTCAACAACTTGATGGCCGGGTAAAGATCATTGAAGATGAGCAGGCTCGCAAGGTATACAAAAAAGAGAAAGATCAGCTTAAAGATGAGATTATTCTTGACCTGCTCCCCCGCGCTTTTAGTAAATATCAAAAAACCTGGGCGTTGATCGCACCCTCTCAAAACCTCCTCATCGTTGACGCCAGCAGCCATAA
>JAGPUU010000373.1 GCA_018067325.1 Amphritea sp. | reverse complement strand
TTGCTCGTTGCTCGTTGCTCAGAATTATCAGCCTCTGCACAATCAATGCAACAACCCTCTTACAAAGCCATTAACTCTCTAGCTACCTATCACTTTTAAAAGAAGGCTTTTAGCGAGCAACGAGCAAGTCACGCCTTTTGTGACGGTCGATCTACGAACAACGGCTCTTATCTCTTTTTGTGACGCTCGAATCACGAGCAACGGCTCTTTTCGTTTGAACCACGAACGACGACTCTTATCGATCCCTCAAAACATAAACCGATTCCGCTTCCGCACGCCCACCACGACCTACGCTTCGCTCTGTCTCAAGCTTTTCTACCTCAAATCTCTCACCATAGAGTTCGCGTACTTCTGGCTCAGATACTGAAAACGGTGGCCCCTGCTGATCAGCAAATTCTAGCGTTATCAACAGTATCGCGACACCCTCTGGTAGATTATGTATCAGGCTCTGCGCATACGCTCGTCGCATATCAGCAGGAAAAGCAATCAGTGCGGCCCGATCATAAACCCAACGAACCTCTTCATAGCTAACTTCAGGTAACGCGAAAAAATCACCGCAAAGTAACTGCAATCCCTCATGCTCTCGAATGGCAAACCCAGCCTCCTGCCGGGCCGGGGCATCAACGCCCAACCCCGACATAAAGGCCTGACAAGCCAGATCACTAAGTTCAACCCCGGTCACCTCATGGCCCTGCTCTCTCAACCAGAGCATATCCAGGCTTTTACCGCACAACGGCACCAAAACCCGACCTTTCCCAGCAGCCATAAGCGCAGACCAATAGCGCTGTAAAAAACAATTAACCTGAGCCTGATGAAAACCTATTCGCCCAGACTGCCAGCGCTCATGCCAAAACTCGCTCTTCATTTCCCTTTAAATCTCCTCAAAAAGACCATTATCTGCCTGAATTTTCCTTTTTTAATGATACAGACCGTGCTCCCGATCCACTAACCCGGTATAATTCCCCGATATTTTGGCTAAAATAAAAGTGGATACTCAGCACATATGACAAACCCATCCTCATTTAATCGAGAAGAACTTCTTCAGTGCGGTAACGGCATTATGTTCGGCGAGGGCAATGCACGCTTGCCTATAGGCAACATGCTGATGATGGACCGCGTTACTATGATCACTGGTGAAGGTGGTAAATATGGTAAAGGCTACATAGAAGCAGAGCTGGATATTCATCCTGATCTTTGGTTCTTTGACTGCCACTTCCCAACCGATCCAGTTATGCCTGGCTGCCTGGGTCTTGACGCTATGTGGCAAATCGTTGGCTTCTATCTGGGCTGGCGCGGCAATAAAGGTCGTGGACGCGCATTGGGATCAGGTGAAGTAAAGTTCACTGGCCAGATTCTGCCAACTGCAAAGAAAGTTACTTACCGCATCGACCTGTCACGGGTTATCGAACGTAAACTGGTAATGGGCATCGCTGATGGCTCCGTTTCCGTTGATGGTCGCGAGATTTACACCGCTAAAGATCTGCGTGTTGGTCTGTTCGTATCTACTGATAGTTTCTGATATTACAAAGCCCGCAACGCGGGCTTTAGTTCAGCTGTAGATCTATAATTACAACGTTTTTACTGAATTTAAAGAGGCATCCTATGAGACGTGTCGTTGTTACCGGAATGGGTATCGTATCTTGCCTAGGTACTGATAAAGAAGCCGTCCTGGACTCACTGAAAGAGGGCCGTTCAGGCATCAAATTTCAGGAAGAGTACAAAGAAATGGGCTTTCGCAGCCATGTAGCAGGCAGTATCGATCTGGACTATACAGGTCTGATCGACCGCAAACTGGTCCGTTTTATGGGCGACGCGGCGGCCTATGCTTACCTCTCTATGGAACAGGCCATTAAGGATGCCAACCTAAGTGAAGACCAGGTATCCAATGTACGTACCGGCCTGGTTGCAGGCTCTGGTGGTGCATCTTCTGCTGATATCGTAGAAGCCGCTGATATCCTGCGCACTAAAGGCGTTCGCCGTGTCGGCCCATACCGGGTAACCCGCACTATGGGCTCAACCGTATCCGCCTGTCTAGCCACCCCGTTTAAGATTAAAGGCGTTAATTACTCCATCACTTCTGCCTGCGCGACCAGCGCCCACTGTATCGGCAACGCGATGGAACAGATTCAACTGAACAAGCAAGACATCGTATTTGCCGGTGGCGGTGAAGAGCTTCACTGGTCTCTGACCATGATGTTTGATGCGATGGGCGCCCTGTCCAGCAAGTACAATGATACGCCTGAAAAAGCGTCACGCGCATACGACGCAAACCGCGACGGTTTTGTTATCGCTGGCGGCGGCGGCATGCTGGTTCTGGAAGAACTGGAACACGCTAAAGCACGCGGCGCGAAGATTTACGGTGAGCTGGTTGGCTATGGCGCAACTTCTGACGGCTATGACATGGTAGCCCCTTCCGGTGAAGGCGCTGTACGCTGCATGAAGCAGGCCATGAGCACCGTTGATGGCAGCATCGACTACATCAACTCTCACGGCACCTCAACACCTGCAGGCGACATCCAGGAACTGAAGGCGATGAAAGAGACCTTCGGTACCGAGATGCCTCCCGTCAGCTCAACCAAATCACTGACAGGTCACTCCCTGGGTGCTACCGGCGTTCAGGAAGCGATCTATAGCTTGTTGATGATGGAAAACGACTTCATCTGCGCATCAGCTAACATTGATGAGCTTGATCCGGCAGCTGAAGGCCTTCCTGTAGTCACAGAGCGTAAAGACAATGTCGATCTGCAGCGAGTAATGTCTAACAGCTTCGGTTTCGGCGGCACTAACTCGACGCTGGTATTCCAGAAGTTCGATAGCTAATTACCAGATACCCTCTGGCATAAAAAAAACCCGCCGATGGCGGGTTTTTTTTGTGCAAAATCCATTCGTGAACAACCGCTATTCGTCTACCACTTTCAGGTCTCGCATCTGCGCTTCCAGCCAGCCGATTGAGTCTTTATGTATATCATCAACACTTCGATCAACAGCCGCCACCGGGGAGCCAATGCGCACGGTCACAGTCCCGGGATACTTCACATAGCTTTTACCCGGCCAGAACAACCCGGCATCATGAGCTAAAGGCACAACAGGCACCTGACCACTGGCCGCCAGCATCGCTCCACCTTTGTTAAATTTACCCAGTTTACCGGTTTCTACCCGAGTTCCCTGGGGAAAAATAACAACATTAATACCATCTCCCAGACGATCCTTACCCTGTGTCAGCAGCTGCTTTAGCGCACCACGGCGCTTGCTACGATCCAATGCGATAGGCTTCAGCATGGCCAATGCCCAGCCAAAGAACGGAATCTTCAATAACTCCTGCTTCAACACCGCACTCTGTGGACGTATCAGAGTCTGCAGGAATAACGTTTCCCATTCACTAGAGTGGTTAGCGACAACCACATAAGCAGTATCCTGCGGTAGATTTTCGCGACCTTCTACTCGATATTTAACACCACAACAGAGGCGCAACCAAAACATCGAGAAATAGTTCATCAGAGTAAACAACTTAAAACGCGGGCGAAATGGCAACACCCATCCCACCAGCAAACAGAAGGCAGCAAAGATCAGAGTCACCGGATAAAAACCGATATAGAAGAGCGTTGCTCGCAGATATAAAAACAAAGAAGGTTTTCTGGTCATCGGCTGATCGCCATCCTTTTCAGCATTAACATCGATTTCTACAGATGGCTTCAAGGACTCACCTTCCAGTGACCACTCTTCCCGCCCTTCTTTTCCAACACCTTAATCTCTGAGATAACCATGCCCTTATCAACCGCTTTGCACATGTCATAGATAGTTAACGCAGCAACAGAAGCAGCAGTGAGGGCTTCCATCTCAACGCCGGTCTGACCCGCTAACTTACAAGTGGCCAGAATCATAACCGAATCAGATTCCGGCTGCGGTAACAGTTCAACAGAAACTTTACTCAACATCAACGGATGACACAGAGGAATTAGATCTGAACAGCGTTTAGCGGCCTGTATCCCCGCTATGCGAGCCACGGCTAATACATCCCCTTTTTTATGATCACCCGCAGTGATCATATTCAAGGTCTCAGGTGTCATCGTCACAACCGCCTGAGCCGTTGCCTCCCTGCTGGTCACTGCCTTTTCTGAAACATCCACCATATTGGCGTGACCATTTTCATCTAAGTGGGTCAGACGACTCATACAGTCTCCTCCTGCTTCTTTTTATTGTTTACCGGGTTGGCATACATCTGCTTCAGTATTTCAGCTGCAGACGGACTCATTCCATCGGTACGCGCGGAAAACAGAGTCCGTGACGCGCCATCAATCTGATCGCTCTCATCCCCTGCCGCCAGCAGGTTAGAGGGGTGAATATAGTAGCTTTCAATAATCTGCCGATCGATCTCTGCAGCCAGCTCATCCGGATTATCAATACCGGTAATTACATTACCAAAAGACACATGAACATGCCCTTTGTTACCAGTAATACCTGCCACAATACTTTCAATATCTTCAAACTGAGATTTCTGATATTCACCACCCTGCTGCTTGGCGTCCAGCTCTTCAGCTTTTGCCCGGTCGCAAGGGTCATACTCATAGGAAATTGAGACAGGGACTATTTTGACCCGATCCAGGAATTCCGTGAAACTGCGCTGCTTACGGTGCGACATATAAAACATTTTCAAAATAGCCGGGTCGGTAAAATCATTACCATCTTTCGCACGCCCCTCCCGCTGAGCTATCCAGACACTTGCTTCGTCATGTACCAATGAGTGATCAATGTAGGAGGAAAGCTGACCCAGAGCAGTTAGGACTTCACGCCCCTTCGCTGAACGATTGACAATAAAGCTTTTATTTAACCGCATCAGGTCGGACACATAAGACTTACGCAACAGGTTATCGCCAATAGCGATCCGCAGTGTATCGAAACCATTCTGAAACAAAACCCAGTTTATAAATGCCGGGTCCATGGCGATATCCCGATGATTCGAGACAAACAGATAAGCTTCACCCTCCTCAAGATTTTCAAATCCGGTACAGCTCAATCGAGTCGTTGTACGGGCAACCATCTTGGTCATATAACGACCAACAAAATTCTGAAAATCCAGAACACTCTCAATATCATCCGCCTTCTGTGCCAGAAAGATCCGCACTGCAGGTTTCAATAACCAGCCAAAAGCACCTGCCATACGGGGAAACTGATATTGGGTAATTGCAGTAATAAACTCATCATCATGGATCAGCCGATTCAGCACATCGCTTACTTCATTATCATGATAGGGACGGATGTTCTGAAATGGATCGTTTGACGGACTGGCTGCCATTCTGCCTCCTGAGGCACTGCGAATATTTAAGCCGGGTATTTTACAGGGAGATGGGAATAATTTCAGCGTAGATTACCTGTTCTTTGGATTTAACAGGCTTGGGAGGATACGAACAGGTCTAATCTAGAGTATGTAAGCAAGAGAACGATCAATACCAGGGGCATACGAAAGCACAAAAAGCTTATTCGCAATGCCCCCAATATCAACCACCGGTCATATTCATAAACCTAACAACCTGAGGCGTTTCATCATTAAGATCGAAATGATGCTCTTCGGGTTTCAGGTCCATCGCCCGAATAAGGTGCTGTTTCAACACTTCAGTCTCGCCCGGATGATCACGTAACACCTGCCGCAGATCCATCGAATGCTCATTACCCAAACAAAGTAGCAAGCGCCCTTCGACGGTCATTCTTACCCGATTACACTCACTACAAAAGTTATGACTGTGGGGCGAAATAAAGCCGACTTTACTATGGCTGTCAGCCATCCGATAGTAACGGGAGGGACCTCCGGTTTTATCTATGGATTCCATCAAGGGATAAACCGGGCTAATCTTTTCGAACAGTTCATCACTGGAACAATACATCTCTGCCCGGTCATGCTCGGTGATGGCACCTAATGGCATCTCCTCAATAAAAGTAATATCTAAGCCTTTATTGCGGGCAAAGGCGATCAGATCAAGAACCTCATCGTCATTACGGCCTTTTAGTACAACAGCGTTCAACTTGATTCGTCCGAAGCCCGCTTCAATCGCAGCATCAATACCTTCTAACACTTGCGACAGCCGTCCCGTCCGTGTCAGGCGTTTAAACTTGTCTTCCTGCAGACTATCGAGACTAATATTTAACCGATCAACACCTAACCGCTTAAGCTCGGAGGCCATGCCGGGGAGTTGCGAGCCATTCGTAGTAATCAGTAATTCAACCGGCAACTGCCCTAGCTGCTCCACCAGCGTTAAGATTCCCTTTCTTACTAACGGTTCACCACCGGTAAGGCGAATCTTATTCACACCTAATTCGACAAAAGCCCGGGCAACGCTATATATCTCTTCCAGCGACAACACTTCACTGCGCGGCAAAAACTGCATCTCTTCAGCCATACAATAAACGCAGCGAAAATCACAACGATCAGTAACGGACAGGCGCACATACTCGACCCGGCGACCAAACCGGTCGACTAGTTGATTTTCTATGCTGTTATTCTGTTTTGTTGTCATATCAGGACTAGTATCTCACGATCTAATAGGCAAAAATATACCCGACTATTTTAATCAGTTATTAACTCAATTTTAAGCGAGCTCACCACGCATGTATTTAGCACTAAAACATACACATATCACTTTTGCCGTTTTAAGCATTCTGTTTTTTGCGATGCGGGGATTCTGGATGCTCACCACACCTGAGAGGTTACAGCAGCGCTGGGTCAGGATTGCACCACATATCATCGACACACTACTTCTAGCCAGTGCCATCGCACTTACCTTCACCATTAACCAGTATCCTTTTAGCGAGGGCTGGCTAACCGCAAAACTGATAGCGTTAATTGCTTACATTGTTCTAGGAACCATCGCTCTGAAAAGAGGGAAAAGCAAAGCCATTCGTACGCTGGCCCTGATCATGGCATTGCTCTGTGTTGGATATATTGTCTGGGTCGCGCTAAGTCATAACCCCTTACCCTGGTTACTCTGATATTAAGCCCGGGCGTCACTCAGCTCTTCGTTCTGATAGTGATCACGTATCATCCCGACGAGCTGACTTCGCCAAGGTAATTGACGTATACCAAAATCATTCAATAATTTATTACAGACCAGCACCGAAGAAGCGGGACGTTCGGCATCACTGCCCAGCTGAGAAGAGCTGATCGGTACCAATTTTTCTGCTTTAAGTTTTTCATACTGACCGGCAGCAGCCAGAACCGCTTCGGTAAAACCGTAACGTGTCGTAATCTCTGCACAACAGTAGTGATAGGTTCCCCAGTTATCCGCACCATTGTGAATCTGCTTAAGAATAGCCACAACCACCCGGGCAATATCACCGGCAGAGGTAGGGCAGCCACGACGATCATCAGCAGCAAAAATTTCTTCCTGCTCCCTGGCCTGTATCAGAGCCCGACGCATAAAGTTGTCGCCAATTGTACTGAATACCCAGCTGACTCTGAGAATTACATGCTGCGGAAGAGCCGCGCGCAATAACTCCTCCCCCTGCCACTTACTTTCACCATATAAGCCCAACGGACTGGCTTGATCCGCCTCGGTATAACCACTTTCATAATGTCCATCAAACACATAATCAGAAGAGAGATGAAGTAGCGGAATAGCCAGATCGCCACACGCCATCGCTAGGTTTTCAACCGCATCTCTATTCAATGCAAGACAACGTTCTGATTCAACTTCAACCCGATCGACTGCGTTAAACCCAGTAGTATTGATAACATAATCGGGTAGATGTTGATCCAGCTGTTTCTGGACCTGTTCCCGGCTACTGATATCAAGTTCCGCATCGGTGAAAGCCACCACAGAAAAAAATGGGTCACTCCGGGTCACCTGGTTTAAAAAATAGCCTATCTGACCATCAACACCGGTGATCAATATCTTTGCCGGGGTGGTCAAAAAATCCTGTGTCATTAACTTAAAACTCCAACTGTACGCTGCTAAATCAACGATACCATATCAAGCCCATAGCGAAACTAAAAAGCGCATGGAAGACTAAAAGATTACCGGGATATAACAACCGCCTCGTATAAAACATACAGAATTCAAAAAAACCCCGCCTGACGGTGGCTTTTTTTACGCTATAATTCACGCTAAATAATGAGACACGAGATCTATTCATGCCGTTAGATATCAGCTCCCACACAGGCGAAAAACCTGCCGGGCGTATTCGCAAGCAAAACGAAAAACTGATTCTGACGGCGGCTGAAAAGGAATTTGCGGCCTGCGGTTTTAAAGGAGCTAGCATGCGAGAGATAGCCGCTCGCGCAAAGTTACCTAAAGCCAACATTCACTATTATTTCAAAAATAAGTTGGGGCTTTATCTCGCAGTACTCAGCGACATTATTGACCTGTGGGATGGCACACTTAGCAACCTGACCACAGACGATGACGCCGCACAAAGCCTGGCTCAGTATCTACGTAAAAAGATCGAGTTTTCCCGCGACCATCCGTTAGCGTCACGTATCTTTGCCAGTGAGGTTATCAGCGGCGGTCCCAATTTAGGCAGTTATTTTACCGAAGGTTATGAGGCATGGTTTCGATCCAGAACTGCTGTCTTCGAACAATGGCAACAACAGGGCAAGCTTGATCCCAATATCATCCCGAGCCACCTAATATTTTTACTCTGGTCCAGTACTCAGCACTACGCGGACTTTGCCCTGCAAGCATCTTCTGCGCTGGGTAAGGAAACACTGGATGAAGAGGACTACGAGCAAGCCATCACAACGCTCACTCACATCATTCTGAAGGGCTGCGGTATCGTCCTGGAAGATTAACCAGACAAATAATCCATTATCTAGCGCGATTGAATAGTGCCCACCGAGCTCAACAACGCTCACAACTGGTGCGAAATTATCCTACTTCAACTATTCGTTAGCGAAACAACAGACCAACCTTTTATAGGGTGACTCTTAACAGCCCGAACAGACCATAAAACCTTCTGTCTCGAAACAAATTTACCGACTGGCCAACTTTTTGCTTAGTTATTCACAACATATAAGACTTTACTAACCTGTTTAAGCATAGTTATCTTATAGCTGCAGATTCTATTAGCTTTATTTACTTTAGCGAGATGACCCATTTGACGCAGACCCTATCACTCCCGCGGCTCACCCTACGTGGCATCAGCAAGCAATACCCAGGCTGCCTGGCTAACGATGATATTCATTTGGATATCGCGCCAGCAGAAATTCACGCGCTACTCGGTGAAAATGGCGCGGGGAAAAGCACTCTGATGAAAGTCATCTATGGCTTGGTCAAGCCGGATAGTGGTGAGCTGCTTTGGGATGGACTGCCAATCGAAGTTAAAGACCCAGCACACGCCCGTAAAATGGGTATCGGTATGGTTTTCCAGCACTTCTCTCTATTTGAAACGCTGACCGTTACCGAAAACATTGCACTGGCTCTGGGGGACGATGCTGGAGAACTGGAGGCGCTGGCAACAAAAATCCGCAGGGTATCAGAGAAATACGGTATGGCGATCAACCCTGACAGAGAGATACATACGCTCTCTGTAGGTGAACGTCAGCGGGTTGAGATCGTCCGTTGTCTGGTACAAAGCATCAAACTGTTGATTCTTGATGAACCCACTTCAGTGCTCACACCACAGGAAGTAGATACTCTCTTCGTCACCCTAAGACAACTGGCAGAGGAAGGCTGCTCTATCCTCTTTATCAGTCATAAACTAAACGAAGTAAAAGCACTTTGCCATAAAGCGACCGTCTTACGGGCGGGTAAAGTCTCCGGAGAGTGCATCCCCGCCGAGGAAGACACTACCAGCATGGCCAAACTCATGGTGGGTGATGACACACCCGTCAGCACTACCTACCCTAAAAAGCTAGGTAGCTCGCCCCTGCTGACGATCACCGCGCTGAACCTACCTAGCGACGATCCTTTTGGCGTACACCTGAGAAATATCAACCTGACAGTGAATGCGGGTGAAATCGTTGGTATCGCGGGTGTTGCCGGTAATGGGCAGGAAGAGCTACTAGCCAGCCTGAGCGGAGAACATCTCTGCCGGGATGGCAAAACCATCCGTTTTGCACAGACTGAGGTAGGTAAACTGCCGCCGGATAAGCGGCGGCAATGGGGCCTGGCCTTTGTCCCTGAAGAGCGCCTTGGACGAGGAGC
>JAGPUU010000370.1 GCA_018067325.1 Amphritea sp. | reverse complement strand
ACTTGAAAAAGAGGGTGCTGGTAGCCAAACCAATGGCAAGATCCTAATGGCCACCGTAAAAGGTGACGTGCACGACATCGGCAAGAACATCGTTGGCGTGGTCCTGCAGTGTAATAACTATGAAATCATCGATCTCGGGGTGATGGTCTCCGCAGAAACAATTCTGCGTACCGCCCGTGAACAGAATGTTGACATCATCGGTCTGTCGGGACTGATTACCCCTTCTCTGGATGAGATGGTTCATGTGGCCAAAGAGATGGAGCGCCAAGGCTTTGATATCCCATTGATGATCGGGGGTGCTACCACCTCTAAAGCGCATACCGCCGTGAAGATCGATAAGGGGTATAACCGCGACCAGGTAGTCCATGTTACCAACGCGTCCCGCGCAGTAAACGTTGCCAGCACCCTACTTTCTAAAGAAAGAAAACCTGCTTATGTCAAAGAGATACAAGAGGATTATGAAGCAACACGTAAACGCTTTGCCGAACGCCAGAATCAGGCGCGCCGCGTTTCACTCATTCAGGCAAGAGAGAATAAGTTCAAGATTGACTGGGACAGTTATACCCCTCCAGTACCAGCTCAACTGGGCATTCAGCAGTTCGAAAACATCGATCTGAATGAACTCCGGGACTACATCGACTGGACTCCATTCTTCCATTCATGGGAGCTGGCAGGCCGCTATCCACGTATTTTGACCGATGAGATTATCGGCGAAGAAGCCACTCGCCTCTTTCATGATGCGAAAGCGCTACTGGATGACATCATCAATAATCGTAAGCTTGAGGCGCGTGCCGTTGTGGGTTTGTTCCCGGCAAATAGCATCGATGATGACGATATCCAGCTGTATACCGATGACAGTCGTTCTGAGGTGCTGATGACTCTGCACAATCTGCGGCAGCAGGTTGAGAAAGTCGATGGCAAAGCGAATATGTGTCTTACCGACTTTATCGCCCCTAAAGACAGCGGTAAGCCAGACTACTTTGGTGCCTTTGCGGTGACCGCAGGCTTTGGTGATCAGGTGATGATTGATGCCTATGAGGCTGACCACGATGACTATAACAGCATCATGGTGAAAGCACTGGCAGACCGACTCGCGGAAGCACTGGCTGAATATATGCATGCCCGCACCCGTCGCGAGTCCTGGGGATACGCGTCAGATGAAGATCTGGATAACGCTGCACTGATCAAAGAGAAATATCAGGGTATCCGCCCTGCTCCAGGCTATCCAGCCTGCCCAGAGCACACCGAGAAAGGCCTGCTGTGGGATCTGCTGGATGTAGAAAATCGAATCGGCATGACCATTACAGATAGCTATGCAATGCTGCCTACCGCTTCTGTCAGCGGCTGGTACTTCAGTCATCCACAGTCGCAGTACTTTGGTGTGGCGAAAATCGGTGAAGATCAGGTCGAATCCTACGCCCGTCGTACGAATATGGAAAAGCCGGTCGCTGAGCGCTGGTTAGCACCAAACCTGGGTTACGAGCCAGAAGACGGTTAACAAGACTTTAAGTTAAACTGTTTAGAAAAAAACCGCCATTGGCGGTTTTTTTTTGCTTGATATATGACTCTTTAATTAGCTAGATACTGGCTCTTCTTCACCCAATTGGCAGAGGCATAACGAGTGGTGAATTTTGAACCCGTGTTCTGCCAGAAGAACTCATTGTTGAACATATAAGTGGGATGGTATTTTCGCTGTAGGCTGGCTAAGGGAAAAACCTTTAACCGCTTTATGCCACGTTTTTGGGTCGCTTCAAGCAGATACTCATTACCTTCAACAAATAGCACGACCCAGGCGTGTCCTTCACCATTGTAGTCACCTACCCAACCCGAGCATCGTAACCCAAACCCATTAACCAATCGGCCAGGAGAATCGCGTGATCTTCACAATCGCCAACCTTCTGGTAGAAAGCTAGCCGACTGCTTTGCCATACCTCAGGACGCCCTGGATAGGTTATATGGTCATACTGATAACGTTTACGTTGCGAAATGGCATAGAGCGCCAGAATAGGCTTATCAACCCGGAAAGCAGAAGAGTTCAGAGAAATATTGATTCTCTATCAATAGAAGAAAATTATCTAGGGACGCCAGTGTTCAGACCCTAACAAGCGCATCTGTTTGCTAATCCAGGCTGTTCTTTGCCATACATAGTTGCTTGGCCGCTCAGCGCTCATTCGGTAGGGGTTGGGCAGTACCGCGGCTAAACGGGCAGCTTCAGTAGTTGAAAGCCTGTTAGCAGGCTTATGGAAGAAGGCCTGGCTGGCGGCTTCAACACCGTAGATCCCCGGGCCAAACTCAACAATGTTAAGATAGATCTCGAGGATTCTCGGCTTATTCCACAAGGTTTCCATCAGCAGTGTTAATCCTGCTTCAAGTCCTTTGCGAAGATAACTTTTTGCGGGCCAGAGAAATAGGTTTTTGGCGGTCTGCTGACTCAGGGTGCTCGCCCCTTTGATTGCCTGGCCTTTTTTGTTGTTACTCAGCGCTTTTGATATAGACGCAAAATCGAGTCCCCAGTGTTGTGGAAAGTTCTGATCTTCAGCGGCAATAACAGCTAACTGCATCGCCGGCGCTATCTGCTCCAGGGGTACCCAATGGTGCTGGCTTTCGGCTGGATAGTATTTCGGCGGATTCAGCTCACGCTGAACTTGCCACATCCAAAGAGAAGGGTCGACAAAACGCAACATCAATACCAGCAGTACCGGCAGGAGAAGCAAAGCGATAAGACTGCGTAGAAGCCATTTACGCAAAGAAAAACGGAATACTGTCAATTTGAAGAACCACATAAGTCAGGAGTGGTGGATCATACCTAAAGCTGGCTATTTTTTGAACAGCATAAAGGATGAATAGTCCTTTATACTGTGATTAACTAAATAAACTTACAATTCAGTCCCCACAATTGTCGGAAAGCGATCAATGACTATCGATCTTGAAAAGGTGCTGGTAATCGGCATTTCCAGCCGGGCACTATTTAACCTTGAGCACGAGAACAGTATCTACCAGCAACAAGATATTGAGGCCTATCGACGCTTTCAGTTAGAGCAGGAGAATCAGGTCTTAGAAAAAGGCACTGCTTTCCACCTTGTTGACGCTCTGCTTAGCCTTAACAAGCTGTCTGAAGAGAGACTGGTTGAGGTTGTGGTGATGTCTAAAAACAGCCCCGATACCGGCTTAAGGGTACTTAAGTCGATACAGCACTATGGTCTGGATATAACCCGATCAGCTTTTACGGGGGGAGAACCACTAGCCCCCTTCCTCACCGCTTACAGCGTTGATCTTTTGCTTACTCGTCATTCTGATGATGCTCAGGTGGCTATCGATACTGAAAACTGTGCTGCGGCACTCATCTATGATCCACCCGAAAGCTTCCAACCTGACCGGGATCAGATACGCATCGCTTTTGATGCGGATGCCGTACTGTTTTCTGACGAGTCGGAATATATCTATAAAACAGAGGGGCTAGAGCGTTTTCAACAAAATGAATCGGATAATGAAGATGTAGTACTACCCGATGGCCCTTTCGCCAAGCTGGTCAGGTTACTGGCTCGGTTGAATGAAAAACTTGGCGTTGATCGCTCCCCCTTGAGACTATCCATTGTGACTGCTCGTAATGGTCCAGCTCATTTGCGGGTTATTAAAACATTAAGAAAGTGGGGCGTTTTTGTAGACCAGGCATTCTTTCTGGGAGGTATGAGTAAAGAACAGGTGCTCAGTGTTCTGCGGCCGCATATCTTTTTTGATGATCAGCCAATCCATTTGATCAATGCATCAAAGCAGATTCCCAGTAGTCAGGTACCCTACCGCAGCGACTCCCCCATACAGACATTACCGGAGCATGCTAAAACAAATGAGGCCGTCACCGACTTCGAAGGAATTAAGGGAAAATAGCTCACCCTCTAGAGTATGGGATCTACTACCGGCTTGGTCGCAGGTTCCCGCTTCCCCATCATTGCGACAATTCCGGCGCAGCTAATTAGCAAAATCCCCAACAGGGTATTCAGCCCCAGTACTTCCCCCCACACCAACCAACCCAGCAGAGAGGCCATGGCAACAGAGTCATACCGTAAGCCTTACTTAGCAGAAGCTCAGCTCCCGTAAAATTAGCGGCCAACAGAACCAGTCAGGCCGGTCGCGCAAATAAAAAGGTGGAAGAGAAAGCAAAATAGAAAACAATCAACTGCGGTGATTCGGTATCTCGTATTCGCCAACTGTTGCGTCGTCGGTTCAGTATGGGAAATCAGCAATTTAATCTGTCCGGTATTGTTGACCAGAACACCCATCACACAAGATAGCGATAATGTTGATGTGTTTTTAAAAAGCTAACAACTAATGAGAGCCAGACTCAAGAAATGCAAACGCAGTCATAAATGCCAACTCTTGAAATTGTTTCATGCCTGTATCTTTAAAATTAAGAAGAACGCGGCTGTCTTTCAGTACTTCTTTCGCTTTATTTGCAGAGAGTAAAGATACATCAAACTCACTCGCCAATTGAATTGCAGCCTCAAGTCTAAAACTGGTCGCACCACCGGCAAACTTACCTTTTGTCATACGTTCACGAATAACGACAGAATCAACATTGTAATCCTGCATTAACTTAATGAAATCAAATTGAAATCCACTTAGTTCATCGCGATTAGACGAGTCCGAAATTGACAGTTTCTTAACACGACAATCCGGCAGGGTATACAAACCTTGATCAAGAACCATTAAACAGATAACTGCATCATTACCTTTTAGCTCGACACCACATACTCTCATTTTAAAAACCCGCAAATAAATATATATTATACTAAAGCTTAATGACAAAAAATGTTACTAAAATTGATCAATTGGCCCAAGGTATTTGAGTCAATTAAAAACTATTAGTATAGGGAATTGTGGTTTGCGACGATG
>JAGPUU010000357.1 GCA_018067325.1 Amphritea sp. | reverse complement strand
GGCGATGACTTTGTATTCTTTATCCGTCAGGCCAACTCTACTCAGCTTTTACAGAAGAGTAAGTTGGTCGGTTTTGAACAGGCGGGAGGCTATTATAACCTGTCCCGTCTAGGAGAAGACTTACCTTCGGGATTGGCACTGGCCGCCAGGCACCATAATAACTGGCCTGATACCGAAGCGAATCGTAACTTTGTAGAACAGTTTTATGTACGTTCCGGGCATTATCCTACCCATACGGCTCAGGATGCCTATTCGGTTATTATTGCCATTGCAGAAGCGTGGAAGGTGGCAGAGACCAAAGATGTCAAAGGTGTGCGCCTAGCGCTTCCGGGCTTATCCCTGTCTTTGCCTGAAGACCCTCCTGGATTCCAATCCTGGATCGATCCTACAACCCATCAAATTATGCAAGCTGTGGCGATCGGTGAAACTATGCCCAATAGTCACTACCCTCCAGCTAAGCGGATGCTCGGTAATTGGCGGGTGTTTTTGCCCCTTAAGCCAGAACAGTAAAATAGTAGGTAATTTACCGGGCAGTGCTTTAGCTTTTTCACTTTCTCCTATCTCTGACATATAGCTTTACTGTAAGTCCGACGGTATCTGTTGGCTCTGAATCTAACTGTTTTGCACTGATCTTAGGAGCGGAAAACGCTCATATGCCGCGAGCAATGTGCGTTTTGCGCTCATAATTTATTGTCTTTTTTATCGCCATCTTTATTATTATCTTATTTGTAATCAATTACTTACTGGTTTTTATTGCTAGTTGGCATCCTGTTTGCTTTATCAATGTTGTTAGTGACGCTATCGCTGGTCTGGACAGACTTAGCCAGACGTAACCAGCAAGCATTTAATAAAAACAACAGGATGCTAATATGATGAACAATAAAGTAACCACTGTAATTGCCACAGCCGTTCTCGGCTTTTCTTCAGCAGCTCTAGCGGAAGATGTCCGGCTTTATAACGTTGCTAGTATGTCGGGTGCGTTTGCGAACTTTGGCGAGCAGGGTGAGATAGGTGCCCGTCTTGCTGTTGATACCGCAGGTAAGATTGATGGTGTATCGCTGGAACTGGTGACAGTGGATACCGAAAGCAATGCAGGTAAGGCAGCGCGCAAAGTAAAGTCTATTATTGCCGAAGATGGGGGCCTGCTCTTTGTGGGGTCGACTTTGTCATCGACCGCGCTGGCAGTAGGCAAAGAGGTTAACCGTGCCGCGGGTGTCTATGTGACAGGTAGTGGCGCCGATGAAATCACCGGCAGCCAGTGTAACCAGGCAACGTTCCGCTGGTCTACGCCGACTTATGGTGCGGTGAATGCGAGCTTGCAGCCGTTATTGGATAAGCATCCGGATATTAAGCGAATTTACACTATTACACCGCAGTATGTGTTTGGCGAAGCGATGCTGGAAAATACTCGCAAGGTCGCCGCTGCCCGTGGCGTGGAAGTGGTCGGTAATAGCTATCACTCACTGAAAGAGAAAGAGTTTTCCGGGTATCTGACCCAGGCTATGGCTGCCAAGCCTGACCTGCTGGTACTGCTTAACTTCGGTTCACAATCGGAGGCTACTATTAAGCAGGCTGTGAACTTCGGTATGAAAAATCGTATGAAGATCGTGCAGGTCTGGAGTAACGGTCTTGATACCATGCGTACCCTAGGGTCCAGTGTATCGGATGGTCTCTACTTCGGGGCCCAGTACTGGCACGAAGATACATCGCCTGCCAACCAGGCCTTTGTGAAACTGTCCCGTGATAAGTTAGGTCTCACGCCGACTTACGCAATGGCGAGCTATTATCAGATGTCCAAACTACTGATCGACTCGGTCAAAGCCGTTGGTACTGATTCGGCGAAGATACGTACACACATGGAAGGACTGGAGTATCAAGGCGTGGCGGGTCATGAAGTTGTTCGTTCAGATGACCATCAGGTCGAGAAAAGCTTCTACTTGCTGGAAGGTAAAAGTAAAGACGAGATGGTTGATGCCGTTGACTTTGCCGATATCGTAGCGACTAACAAGTACTTTGTCAGCCCTCAGGAATCAGGCTGTAATCTGGCTTCTTTATAAGCGTTTTTTATCTCTGCCAGTTGTTAATAAATGTAAGTGCATAGACTGGTGGGGATTTTTGGGGGAATTCAGAGCCCCCTTTTTTTACAAAATCCCTGTTAACAATCCCGCTATTCTAGTGCCTGACTGATCAGGCGTAAGCTGCAATAGGCAGCTTTAATGGACTGTTACCAGGACCAGATTTCGGTACATTGCTCATGAATATGTTTCTGTTTGAAGTAATGAATGGTGTGGCGCTGGGAATGATCTACTTCCTGATGGCGGCCGGGCTGACAATTATCTTCGGAATGATGAATTTTGTTAACTTCGCCCACGGTGCGCTATACGCCGTTGGTGCTTATCTGTGTTTTCAGGTTATCGATTGGAGCGGAAATTTCTGGCTTGGTCTGATTGTCGCGCCGATTTTGGTCGGTTTGCTTGCCCTGGTGCTGGAAAGAACTCTTATCCGCCACCTTTACTCTTTTGATCACCCAACCCAGATTCTGATAACTATGGGCGTCATGCTGGTGATTCGGGAGGTTATCCTGCTTATCTGGGGTACGGTTCCCAAACCGGTCTCCCCACCCGACATACTGACTGGCGTGATGGTTATGGGAGACTTTGTTTACCCTTATTACCGGATGTTTGTTATCGCTGTAACCGCCATCATCGGACTGGGTCTCTGGCTGATGCTGGAGCGGACCCGCTTCGGCATTATGATCCGTGCGGGTAGTGAAAACTCTAAGATGGTTTCCCTGCTTGGACTTAATTCTAACCTGCTGTTTTCAGTTACCTTTGTGTTGGGTGTCGCCCTGGCTGGGCTTGGCGGGGCTCTGATCTCTCCGATCCGGGGGGCTGACGCTTTTATGGGCGTTGAAGCGCTGGGTATTGCTTTCGTGGTAGTGGTTATCGGCGGCATGGGGAGTTTTCCCGGTGCCCTGGCGGGTGCTCTTGTGGTGGGATTGGTCCAGAGTCTGTCAGCGGGTTTCTGGCCTGAAGGCACAAATATCATGATCTATGCCGTGATGGCAATGATTATTCTGTTACGGCCAAACGGCCTGTTCGGGAGGACCTGAGTTATGAACAAACATACACCAATTTCAATTCATTTTATTGCGGTCGCAGTGCTTGCCTGTGTGTTGCCTGTGGCTCTGCAGTCGCCGATTTTGGCAGCTGAAGTACTGATTTTCGCACTGGCAGCGATCGGTTGTAATTTATTGCTGGGGTATACCGGGTTGCTACCCTTTGGACAGGCGCTGTTTTTTGGTGCCGGTGCTTATGCTGCGAGCCTGTCGGCTATCCACTGGCAGTCTAGTATGCTGCCGTGCCTGTTGTTCGCAATACTGGCTGGCGGTTTGTTGGCTATTGCTGTCGGCTATCTGTCGATTCGCCGGCAGGGTATCTACTTTGTCATGCTGACCTTGGCGTTTGGTCAGTTAGGCTACTTTATCGCTTATCTGGCAGAAGGGATTACCGGCGGTGAAGATGGCTTGTTGGACGTCCCCCGTGCGGCACTTGATTTGTGGATTGTACCTGCGATCAGTCTGGATAGTGACTGGGCGTTTTACGGCTGGGTTGCGCTGGTCTTCGTGGTCAGTTTTATCAGTTTGCAGCGACTGGTTGATTCGCCGCTGGGCTCAGTGCTGCAGGCAATTAAGCAAAATGAACAGCGGGCGATCGCCATCGGTTATCAGGTTCGCTTTTATAAGATCGCGGTGTTTGCTTTTTCCGGCATCGTTACTGCACTTGCCGGGGCTTTGTACGCCATGCTACTTAATTTCGCTCCATTGTCGAATATCGATATTGAAACCAGTGAAGTGATTATTTTCATGTGTGTACTGGGCGGGCTTGGCTCGTTGTACGGCTCTATTGTCGGTGCCGGTGTGTATCTGGTCGCCAGTGAAATGTTGTCTGATATTTGGCCACGTTGGATGCTGTTGCTTGGCCTGTTAATGATTTTTGTCATGCTGTTCGCCCGTGGCGGATTGTGGTTGGGCTTAAAGCTGCTGTGGCAAGGGGTAAAGGGTTATGGGCAGGACAAGAAAGTAAAGAAAGTGGAGGTGTCCCATGATTGAACCAATCCTGGAAGTTAAATCACTATCGAAAAGGTACGGTGATTTCTATGCCAATCGTAATGTCGATCTAAAAGTTATGGCCGATACCGTGCATGCGGTTATCGGCCCGAACGGGGCCGGTAAAACCACGTTATTTAATTGCCTAGCAGGGGCTGTCGCGACTAGTGATGGGCATATTTTTTTCGAGGAAAACGAGATTACCGGCGAAGCTGAGCATGCCCGGCCGGTGTTGGGGATTGGTCGTTCTTTTCAGATAACTTCGCTGTTCCCCGGGCTGTCAGTACTGGAAAACCTGCGCCTGGCTGGGCAGGCCCTTAAGCCAGCCCAGGGCCTAGTGTTCTGGCACCCGGTGCCCCATGACTGCCCCGATATTTTTCATGCCCATGAAGTTCTTGAACGAATGGGTATGCAACACCTGGCACAAAAAGAAGCAGAAACACTGTCTCATGGTCAACAGCGAATGTTGGAGATCGGAATGGCACTGATGGCCCGGCCCCGGCTGCTGCTACTGGATGAGCCTACTTCGGGTATGGGCGTTGATGATATCCCTCAGGTAATTAGCCTGATCAAAAAACTACGAGAGATCTGTACGATCCTGCTGATTGAACACAATGTAGGGTTGGTGGCAGAAGTGTGTGACAGGGTGACGGTGCTGCAAAATGGCGAAGTAATTGCCGATGGTACGCCAGGGGAAGTCGCTGCAAATGAAAAAGTAAAGTTAGCTTATCTTGGGGAGGCGTTGTAGATCATGCTCACACTAGAAAATATTAACTCTTATTACGATAAGAGCCATGTCCTGTTTGATCTTTCACTCAATGTAGGCGAGGGCGAGCTGGTATCTTTACTAGGTCGAAACGGTGCCGGTAAGTCAACCACGCTGCTAACCATCATGGGGTTGATGAAAAATACAACCGGATCGGTACGTTATAAAGGTAGTGAAATCTTGGGGCAGCCTACCTATAAATCGGCTTTAGCAGGGCTTTGCCTGGTGCCGGAGCAACGGGATATCTTCCAAGATCTGACTGTTGAGGAAAATCTAAAAATCTCCCAGATGAAAAAATCTCCTTGGTCAATATCAGATATTTACAATCTTTTTCCTCGGTTGGAAGAGCGGCGCCGAAACGGTGGCGGGCAACTATCGGGTGGGGAACAACAGATGCTGGCCCTAGCGCGGGCATTGCTGAACCATCCACGGGTGTTGTTATTGGATGAGCCTTCTGAAGGTTTGGCACCGGTTATCGTTAAAGAAATTGTCGAAATACTGAAAAAGATTAAGGAAAGTGGCATTTCTATTTTGCTGG
>JAGPUU010000081.1 GCA_018067325.1 Amphritea sp. | reverse complement strand
GCATAAACATTATCGGCGACATTGATCATCTGTAGTGGGTTGGCTGACAAGGGTGTGGTGATTAGCGTGGTAAGGGCGCACAGCAGTAGGGCAAGGTAGCGGGGTAGGTTCGTTTTCATTGTTATGGTCCGGCTCGGGTGGATAAACCGATCATAGCGATGATGAGGGCGTTACTCAACTATTTGGTATATCTATATTTCCATAAGTTATAAGCGTGGTTGTGTCCTAGGTTTCCCTTTGCTGATGGTTAATACATGGTATTGCCGTTGAGTGTTTGTTCTGGCACCTGTTGAATGGCATCCCAGTGTTCAATGATTTTTCCGTTGCTGTCAAAACGGAAGAAATCCATCGTCACGTATTGCTCGTTGCCGGGCCAGGTTTGAACGGTATGCAGGGCGACCGTTTCATCCTGAGCAATGGCCCTGACGAACTCGATACTTTTATCAGGGTAGTCCCGGTGCATTTCGGTAAAGTAATCGATAAACGCCTGTTTACCATCGCCGACCAGGGGGTTGTGTTGAATATACTCATCCCCGACATACAGCTTTACCGCGCTAGCTGGGTCTCCCAGATACGCTGTGTTATAGAAGGCGATAGCGTTATTTTTGTTGGCTTCCAGGTTCTGTGACATAGCGGCCGACTCCAAATTGTTACTAAGAAGGATAGTCACTATACAGAAATGTAGGTTGTGTAGAACGGAGTGAAACCCAACACCTTGCCACTGGGCGATGTTGGGTTTCGCAAAGCAAACTTTGCTCAACCCAACCTACAGGCTTATAAACGATGGAGGTAAGCGTCTCGTTAAACCTGCTTAAGAAGGCCTTTGCGAGCGACGAGCAAGCCGGGAACCGGCGTTCGAACCACGAGCCACTGTTTTAAAACCCCTTCATAAGCTGCGTATAGCTATCCAACCGATCTGCCTGACTATGGGTTACGGCGACGGTGGCGACTTCGTCACAATCAAAGGCTTTGGCCAGTTGATTGATCTCTTCTGCACACTGTTCTGATGTGCCGACGGTGTAGCCTTTGAGGATGTTGTCATATTCTGCCTGATGGGAGACCGGGAAGGCTTTGTAACGGTCCTGTACTTCTGCAGGCGTTAGAAAGGCCTCACGAATGCCCAGTTGAGCAGCCAGCTTGCGATAGACCGCGGTGCCTGCCCGTAGCTTGGCTTCCTCTTCTGTTTCTGCACAGATACAGGCGATTGCCAGCATCTTGTTAGGCGTACCTTGGTGTTCTGCGCGTTTCCACTGTTCCAGATACTCAGTGAAAATGGATGGATGGCAGTTGTCAGGATCGATAAAGCGAGCCAGAGCGATGTTATAGCCGAGTTGACCGGCAAGCCCTGCGCTACCACCGCTAGAACCCAGCATCCACAGCTCAGGCTCGGGGGTGCTGTCTGGTAGTACTTGAATAGCATGGAAGGGGTTGTTTTCGGGCAGATTACCTTCAACAAAACCTTTCAGCAGCAGCGCTTGTTGTGCGTATTGGTCACCGTGATTAGGCTGATGTGGGAAGGCCAGTGCATGGGAGGTCACATTGGTGCCGCCCGGCGCACGGCCAATACCCAGATCAATTCGGTCCGGAAAGAGCGTTGCCATCATTTTGAAGCTTTCCGCTACTTTGAGTGGGCTGTAGTGACTTAGCATCACTCCGCCACTGCCGACACGGATGTTTTTAGTTACGCTGGCGATGTGCGCCACCATGATTTCAGGGCAGGGATTGGCAAAATGGATACTGTCGTGATGTTCAGCAACCCAATAGCGGTAATATCCCAATTCGTCACAGGTTTTTGCCAGCTCAACAGTGAGGCTCGGGGCGGCAATAGCGGGATGGGAACCATGTACCGGTGATTGATCGACAACAGACAGTTTTATACTCATTGAAATCTCCTTAATATAGTTAATATGTTAACTAAATAAACTGTTGAGATCAATGACTGGTTTTCACGTGGGCAAAGGTAAAAATCAGAACTGCCAGTGGAAGGCCGTATTGGGAGGGTTAAGCAATGGAGTTTGAACACTTTTCTTTTTGATCTCTGCAAAAGTCAGGTATCCGATTTGGGTGCAATGGTTTGCTGAACAGGTAGCCTTGTCCTAAATCACACTGGTATGAAGCGAGTAAACGGGCCGCGGCCAGGTCTTCAATGCCTTCGGCAACTACTTTCATTCCTAAATCATGACCGATGCCGATAATATTTTTCACTAAACGGCTGCTCACTTTATCTGTGGGGATGTGGCGGATAAAGCTTCGATCGATCTTGAGTGTTTGAACCGGAAGTTGCTGGAGGTGACTCAGGGATGACAACCCGGTACCAAAATCATCCAGGGCGATGCTGATGCCTTCCTGGTTAAGCGTAGGGATGACTTCCTGGGTCTCTTTTAGAATCTGCATAGTGGTGTCTTCAGTCACCTCAATCCAGATAAGGCCTTTGGGTAGCCCGTAACTTTCCAGGGACTTGTTTATGATCATTGCCAGATCAAGTCGATGCATCGACGGCGAAATATTGACCGAAACAGGTAACGAGTTGAAGTCCGATGCCTTCCATAGGGCTATTTGCTGACAAGTTTGATCGATAATCCAGCATCCGAGTTTGTTGGCAAGCCCATAGTGCTCAGCAATTTCAATGATTTCCTGAGGCGGAATGGGGCCATGGATCTCATGGTTCCATCGAAGTAGTGCTTCAAAATAGGCAACATTTTCATCTTCAAGGGAAACAATCGGCTGATAAACAAGGTAGAGTTTCTCGTTTATGATGGCTTCTCGCAGGTCTCTATGTAGCTCTTGGCGTCGATGAATTTTAGCATCCATCTTAAAATCAAATAGAGCACTTCCAGATATTGGCGATAACTCCTTCGCCTTATACATAGCTATGTCTGCCCGGGTGAGCAAACTGCCGGCTTCAGTGGCATGTTTGGGGTAGATAGCGCTGCCAATGCTCACACCAATAAAACAGCTTTGCTCACCGATGTGAAACTTATCCTCGAACAGACTTAGGATCTGGTCGGTTACTTTTTTGAGGTCATGTTCATTGTGAGTCGATGGCTGAATGATCGCAAACTCATCCCCCCCTAGTCGAGTGGTGATGCAGCCATATTCTCGATCTATTCTATCAATTAATCGGCTTGAGACAGACTGAAGCAGGATATCGCCAATATGATGGCCTAAGGTGTCATTAACATCTTTGAAACCATTCAGGTCGATCAGGTGTAGGGCGAAACTATCACTTTTCTCACAGTGGCTGGACAGTGATTTTTTGAGATATACCCTGTTGGGAAGGTGCGTCAGACTGTCATGCTCAGCCTGATAACGATTCAGTTTGCTCTCCCGCAGCACCATCCAAAGCAGGATGCTTCCACTGATACTCAGACCGATAATTAGAAGAATGAGCTGCTCTTGAAGGCTGGCGATCTTACGGTCATCGCGATTAAACGACTGGTTGTTGTAGTGGTAGTTTTCTAAAGATAATTTATTGATAGCCTCTGTATAGGGTCTCAGTACTGACTGCATATTGGCAATCTGTTCAGGTGTAACAAGGGGGGAGTCAAAGAGATGGCTCTCAAATGACTTAACTGTATTAAAGGTATTATTTAATAGGGATGTTGCCCCGTTAACTTTTCCCAAGTGTTTTGCGTCTACTCCTTCAAGCAGAATGGGGAAGCGACTCCAGAGGATATCGTAACGCTGTTGTAACTGCTTAAGAGCAGCAGGGTCACTGTGGTAGATTCCAAGTGCATCGTCGAAGCGGTGTAGCTCTACCCCTAGCTGGAACATAGACCAGACACTGGTGCCATATCGTTGTTCCAGAATCGATAAAGACTGTCGTAGCTGAACAAAGCTAACAATGGCGCTGATAAAGAAAATAAGCACTATTGGCAGCAGCAAGATGCTCTTGTGACGGTTAAATCTATTTTTAAACTCTTTATGAAGCATTATCGAATCTCAATCTGGGATAGCTGCCAGATCATTTTACCGGAATGTGTTTCAGCATTGAGTTCAGGAAATTTGTCGTTAGGGAGTAGCAACCATAAAGGCCCTTTCTCCCGAACAGATAGCTGTTTTCCATCTTCTTCCCAAGCCAGAATAGGCTCGTATTTGTCGATATATTCCTGATCAATATCGGTTGTATAGTCATTTAGTGCCGTTAAGTGAACGACAGATCCTTTAGCCCCAACATAGTTTAATACAGCGGAAAGTAGCGGGCCTTGGTAGCGATGAGCACTATCGGACCAGCGAGTCTGAATATTGAACGTATTACTTTTAAGCTGCTTGAGTTGGGCGAGGTCCAGACGAACGGTTTTCCCATCTTGAGTGTTTTCTATCTGACCACTGATCGTCAGTATTACAGAGCCAAGTGGTTGAGGAAGGTTATCTGCTAATGCGCTTAACGAGATTGTGAAATATGCTGCCAGGATTAACGTCCATTTAATCATGCATAGAACCTATTATATTGTTATTTTTATCATAGTGATTTGAAGGCATGGACTGATACTAACCGAAATCGTTATTTATATTAATCTTAAGTCTAAAATCAATTAGTGGCCCTGGTGAGTTATTCCGAGAACAGCATCGTGGTGTATTGTCGGTCGGGTCTTTAATGCTACTTATTCGGTATCTGTGGAATCACTACCCTATTGAATTTATTGGTTTTAATTCGAAAGTGTTAATCATTTATATAATTTGATATCTCAATAAGATTTTCGTCCGGGTCTCTGAAATATAAAGAAGATATTTTTCCGGTAGCGCCTGTGCGTTGCACCGGACCTTCGATTACCGTCAGCTTATGCTTTTTCAGATGTTTGATTGCCTCGGTGACGGGTTGATCAATAATAAAACAGAGGTCTGCGCTACCCGTCTGAACAGTCCCCGCCTTGGGTTCAAACTCATTGCCTTTCTGATGAAGGTTTATCTTCTGGTTACCGAAGGTTAATGCAACGCGATCGTCGCCAAAGGTGATTTTCTGCATGCCCATAACGGACGTGTAGAACTCAATTGTTGTGTTGATATCTCTGACGGTGAGTACCAGATGGTCTAATCGCTCTACTTTCATACCAGTGTCTTTTCGCTTGATGATTTAGAATGTTTAACTTTTCTGCGTCTTATGAAAAACAGGAAGGGTTGTGTGATGATAAGGTTCAGCATCAACCCAATAATCGCCCCGAATAGTAGTCCGTTGGTGGTCAGCGGTATGCCCGGTTTAAAATTATCGATTGTCTTTTCGAGATAGTTATAGCGGGAAGGGGCGAACATATAGATAGATTGACTCAACAAATTACCCTCTCTGAAAAGGGTGATGCCTGCTTTAAGCTCGTCATAAAGCGCTAGGGTTGCTAGTTTTTGTTCGGCATCCGCTCGTACACTGGGCTCACTGTTTTGCTGATGCTGTTCGATCATGGCTGCTGCATCGGCGTAGCCAAACTCTTTAGCCGTCGCTTCATAACCCTCGACTTGCCATTGGGTTGATTCAAACCAACCAGACAGAAACTGCTGATAATGGTCAGCCAATTGCGGCACCTGCAACGCAAGCAGCAGTGTAAGCCCGAAAAGTAGCTTGTCTAATAGAGGTCCAATGAGTCGTCCGATCAAAACTACAGTTCCAGAAAGTGAGTCAAAACTGAGTATAGCGGATTAGCATCGGATTCTATGAATGCTTTTTCTAACCAACGATGCTGTAAGTTTCGAGGTGTTGTTTACAAGTAACTAAGAGCGTATGGAGAGATTTTTCCGAGAGTAGTCATTTGAAAGCTTGTTGGGATTACGATCCCAACCTACGGGTTAGGATTATTTTTTGTACAAGTTTAGAGTAGCTGTCTATTTTGTAGGTTGGGATGAGGCACGAATCCCAACATCTAATTCCCACATCGAATGGCACAAGGAGGTGACCATGTATTACCGACGGGCTTTGCAGCCAGGTGGTTGTTATTTCTTTACGGTGAATATTGCGGATCGTGATAAGACTCTCTTGGTCAGTCATATTGAGCTGCTCCGTGAAGTTGTTAGACAAGTTAAGCTCCGTCATCCCTTTCAAATAGATGCGATGGTGGTGTTACCCGAACATCTGCATGCCATCTGGACTCTACCCGAAGGAGATGCCGATTTTTCTAAACGCTGGGGGTTAATTAAAGCAAACTTTTCCAGGGGTCTGGCTAAGAATGAGTCGATTTCTAAGAGCCGTATGTTGAAGGGGGAGAGGGGAATCTGGCAGCGAAGATATTGGGATCATCTTATTCGCGATGCAGAGGATTATCGCCGGCATGTGGATTACATCCATTTTAATCCGGTTAAGCATGGCTTTGCTCAGCGGTGTGCAGATTGGCCATATTCCAGCTTTCATCGTTATGTTTCCCGAGATGTATTGCCGATTAATTGGGGCGAGAGGGTAATGGATTTTTCGGAGTATGGATTTGGTGAGTAGTTTTTTAAGAGTTGTTGGGGTTCGTGCCTCACCCCAACCTACGTTCTTTTTCTAGCAATTTGCCTAATAGTCGTCCAATCAAAGGTGTAAATTTGCGACTCTTTAATGTTGATAAGACAGAGTGAGAAGAGATACCTTACCGTTAAAATTTCTGGTCTGACTACTTGCTATTACCCTTGCTATTGCCTGTTTCTGTGGTTAAATAGCGGCTATTCAGGTTCATTTCAGAGTATGTCTATAATATTTCAGCCGATAGTCGGCTGATTACCTGTGTATTTTAAACAAGGTTGCAGATGCAAGCAGTAGTGAAACGGATTGTATTAGTATTGTGCATGCTGGCGGTGGTAACCGCACAGCTGTTCAATGCTGCCTTCGCTATGCAGATGAATCACAACGGTTCAGTGTCTGATCAATTAGACTTTCCCCATGCCGCTCATGGGGGTGTTAAAGCTCCAGAACTTAAACATTCCCCAGATCACCTTTCGCACTCTGTTGACCAGAGTCTGCAATACATTTCAGAATATCTTGGCTCAGATACAAACAGCAGCTGTTGTGATCAGGTGCTGACTGAGAGCATGCCGCACTGCACTGATATGGAAACGAATAGTGGCGGCTGCGATGATCATGCAGGTTGTGCTCAATCCCATTGTGTTAGTTCTGTCGGTTGTGGGCTGTCTCAGTATATTTTGGATGTAGACCCTTTAACCAGTATTTCATCTATCGTTAATACCCTGCTTCTATCTCAGAGCAGCGTCTCTCTTTATCGTCCTCCCATATTCCGTTGAAAAACTAAGCCGATAATTCGGTCTTTTTTCAGCGGGAGAACAGTATAGATCTCCCAGATTTTTAGAATGTTTCAGACATCATCTTTGATGATTTTGATCCTAGTGGGTGTATCTATGTCACCAGTACTTTTATCTTCAATACTTCTCTTTAAGAGATCTACTTTCCGCCTGGTTGTTATTCTGCTGATTAACGGTGGAGTCTCTTCCTTCGCGTTAGCCGCAGGGGTTATGAGTAACCCTTTAACACTTGAAAAAGCGGTAACGCTGGCGCTACAAAATGATCCCTGGCTTTCGGGTAGCCGATATCAGCAACAAGCAACTGCAGCGATGGCAGAGTCGGCTTTTCAATTACCTGATCCAAATTTTTCTTTGAAGATGGCAAATCTGCCCACCGACACATTAGATTTTAATCAGGAAGGGATGACGCAGCTGGTTGCCGGGGTATCACAGATGTATCCCCGGGGTGATAGTCGGCGTCTTATGCGAGAGCAACTGCACTTGCAAAGCGGCCGTCAGCCATTCATGCGCCTGGAACGACAGGAGAAGCTTAGACTGACGATAACCCAGCTATGGTTGGATGCTTACCAAGCTAAGCAGAGTGTTCGGTTGATCGAGAATGACCGGAAACTGTTTGACCAGCTAGTAGATATATCGTTGGCAAGTTATTCCTCCGGACTGAGAGGTTCAGGGCAGCAAGATCTGATTAAGGCGCAGCTTGAACAGTCGCGTATTGAAGATCGGTTAACGATGTTACGGCAAAAACAGGATGTGGCTGAGCAAAAACTGCTTGAGTGGTTGCTGCCTTCGGTTAGTGATTTTGCTGAGGGTATGAATGGTTTCTCGGGTTATACCTCTGAGCTTCCAGTGCTTAGCTCCCATTATACGGATCGTTTTCAAAGCGAGGGGTTAAGTAATAGAGAGCTCTCTAGTTATCTGGTCCGTCACCCCTCAATTCAGGCTGTGGATCAGAGTATTGCCGCAGCGGGTACCGCGGTGCAGTTAGCGAAACAACAATACCAGCCGCAGTGGGGCGTGAATGCGAGTTATGGCTATCGTGGCGAAGACCCAACAGGCCGTGACCGGGCTGACCTCTTTAGTGTAGGTGTAACCCTCTCAATGCCACTGTTTTCTTCGACCGGTCAGGATAAAGAGGTCGAAGCCGCTATCTCCCGTCAGGAAAAGATACGCACTGAAAGATCTCTGATACTCAGACAGATGATCGCTTCGTTTCACTCAGCCCGGACTCAATTAGATCGTCTCGAACAGCGCCGCGAGATCTTTGACAACAAGCTTCTGCCTCAGGTTAAGCAACAGGCAGACGCAGCTTTAAATGCGTATGAGTCGGATAACGGCAGCTTTATTGAGGTCGTGCGTGCACGTATCGCTGAACTCAACACGCGTATCGAATATTTGGGTATCAAAATCGCACGACTGAAACAGATCGCGCAGACCAATTACCTGCTGACTACGACAGAATCATCGGCGGAAAATATCACTCTTAGTCAGGAAGGAGTTACTCCATGAGCAATACCGTTAAGAATTTAGGGTTAGTTGTACTGGGTATTGCACTGGGAGCGGCCGGTCTGGGAGCCGTGATGACTGGAACTGGTTATTTGGATAATGCTGCAACTGATACCGGAGTCACATCAGTAGCTGAAGCCGCTTCACCAGCTGATGACCAACCTCTCTACTGGGTTGCGCCAATGGACCCGAACTATCAACGGGATAAACCGGGTAAGTCACCCATGGGTATGGATCTTGTCCCCGTATACAAAGAGGAGAGTTCCGGTGCGGATGCCGGCCCCGGGACGATAAAAGTGTCGCCGGAGGTGGTTAATAACCTTGGGGTTAGAACCGCAGTGTCTTCGATGACCAAGATGCACTTTGAGGTGCGTACGGTTGGTTATGTTGATTATAACCAGGATGAAATCGTTCATGTGCATCCACGTGTGGAGGGCTGGATCGAAAAAATATATGTCAAAGCTGAGGGGGAACCGGTTGAACTAGGAGAACCACTCTATGAACTCTATTCACCAGCATTGGTAAATGCCCAGGAGGAATATCTATTTGCGTTGGCACGGGGTAACCGCGATCTTATACGGGGTTCTGAAGCCCGGTTGCGTGCCTTACAGGTGCCTCAGAAAGCGTTGGACGAGCTTAGGAAGACAGGTAAAGCAAGTCAGGCGATAACTTTCTATGCTCCCCACAGTGGCGTGGTAGATAACTTCAATTTGCGTGATGGGATGTTTGTTAAGCCAGGAATGACACTAATGTCGATCGGCGCCCTGGACGAGGTATGGGTTGAAGCGGAAGTGTTTGAACGACAGGCCGGCATGATCAACGCAGGATTACCGGTTTCTATTCAATTAGATTTTCTACCGGGGGAGAATCGCGAAGGCGTTGTTGATTATGTCTATCCGGTGCTCGATCCGGTAACCCGGACGTTGAAGGTAAGGATGCGTTTTGATAATCGGGATCGAAAGTTAAAACCGAATATGTTTGCTGAAGTGGTGATTCATAAACATGAAACTGAAGCCGCTCTTACTGTGCCCCAAGAAGCTGTTATCCGGGGTGCTGGAGAAAATCGAGTCGTGCTGGCGTTGGGTGATGGTCGGTTTAAATCCATTTCAGTTAAGACCGGCCGTAGTGACGGAAAGCTGATCGAAGTTTTACAAGGTGTGAATGCTGGAGAAGAGGTGGTTACTTCAGCCCAGTTCTTGCTGGATTCCGAGTCTAGTAAAACGTCTGATTTCAAACGTATGAATGTTGAGCCACAAATGAGCGCTGACGATATGAGTATGGATGGCATGGGCATGGAAAGCTTAGATATGGAAAGTATGAACATGGATAGCATGAGTCTGGACGGAACGGATAGTGACATGAATCACGAGGAGATGGATTCTGAATCGACAAAAAAAGAAGAGACGAATCCGGAGGCGATGAATCAGAGCGGAATTGATTCGCGCTCTAATGTTTACATGGCAATGAATGCTCAGTTACAGCCAGTGTCGACGAAGGTGGTTCTATGATTGAGTCCATTATTCGATGGTCAGTTGGCAATCGATTCTTTGTCTTGTTGGCTACGGCCATTTTAGTGGGGGGCGGGCTGTTCTCCCTGAAAAACACCCCGGTGGATGCGATCCCGGACCTGTCTGATGTGCAGGTGATTATTAAAACCAGTTATCCGGGGCAGGCGCCTCAGGTGGTAGAAGATCAAGTCACTTATCCACTAACCACCGCGATGTTATCGGTACCGGGTGCTGAAACAGTGCGGGGCTACTCGTTTTTTGGTGACTCCTATGTCTATGTCATCTTCAATGAAGATACGGATATGTACTGGGCTCGCAGCAGGGTACTCGAATACCTGAGTCAGGTAGCACCATCGTTACCGGCCAATGCCCGGCCCCAGTTGGGGCCTGATGCGACGGGGGTTGGTTGGGTTTATCTCTATGCTTTGATTGATAAAACCGGGCAGCATGATATTAGCCAGCTGCGTAGTTTGCAGGATTGGTTTCTCAAATATGAGTTGCAGACTGTCCCAGGAGTGTCTGAGGTGGCGCCGATTGGCGGCATGGTTAAACAGTATCAAGTACGGGTGAATCCGGAAAAATTACGGGCATTTAATATACCGTTATCGCATATTCAGACGGCTATTCGACGGGGGAATCAGGAGGTGGGAGCCTCAGTCGTGGAAATGGCCGAAGCAGAATATATGGTTCGGGCTACCGGCTATATTCAGGGCGAAGATGATCTGAAGAATATCCCTTTAGGTGTCAATAAGAATGGTACGCCGGTGTTGTTGCAAGATGTGGCTGACATCGGAACCGGGCCGCAGATGCGCCGAGGAGTAGCAGAACTTAACGGTGAAGGTGAAGTGGTTGGCGGCGTGGTTGTTATGCGTTTCGGAGAAAACGCTCAGAAAACCATTGATGGCGTAAAAGCAAAGCTTGAAACCCTGAAGCAGGGGTTACCCGAAGGGGTCGAAGTAGTGACGGTGTATGACCGTTCTGGGCTGATTGATAGTGCGGTAGAAAACCTATGGCACAAGCTTCTGGAAGAGTTCATTGTCGTAGCGCTGGTCTGTGTTGTCTTTCTGTTTCACGTGCGCTCTTCTCTGGTTGCAATTATTAGCCTCCCGGTCGGTATTCTCACCGCATTTATAGTGATGAATGCGCAAGGAATTAACGCGAATATCATGTCGTTAGGCGGTATAGCGATAGCGATAGGGGCGATGATCGATGGCGCAATCGTCATGATCGAAAATATGCATAAGCATATGGAGCGTACACCGTTAACCAAAGAGAATCGCTGGCAGATTGTTGCCGAATCGGCTAGTGAGGTAGGGCCTGCACTATTTTTCAGTTTGCTGATTATTACCGTTAGCTTTGTGCCGGTCTTCACCCTGGAAGCGCAGGAAGGTCGAATGTTTGCGCCTTTAGCGTTTACTAAAACCTACGCGATGGCAGCCTCTGCGGCTCTGGCCATTACGTTAGTGCCGGTGCTGATGGGTTACTTCATCCGTGGCAAGATAATGCCCGAACACAAAAACCCAATAAACCGAGTACTGACCGCTGTTTACATGCCGACGTTGCGTAAAGTACTGGCCTTTCCAAAGCTGACGCTGTTGTTCGCGTTGTTAATCTTACTGGTGGGCTTATGGCCATTAGATAAGTTGGGCAGTGAGTTTATGCCGCCCTTGGATGAAGGCGACTTGATGTATATGCCGACTACTTATCCCGGTATTTCAATTGGTCAGGCTCGTCAGTTGTTACAACAAACCGACAAACTGATCAAAACAGTGCCCGAAGTAGAAACGGTATTTGGCAAAGTAGGGCGGGCGGATAGCGCTACTGACCCTGCACCACTGACCATGATCGAAACCTTTATACAGCTTAAACCTAAAGACCAGTGGCGTGCAGGGCTGACGACCGACGATCTGAGAAAAGAGCTGGATAATCTGGTTAAAATTCCCGGAGTGACTAATGCCTGGGTGATGCCGATCAAAACCCGCATCGATATGTTGGCTACGGGTATAAAAACGCCGGTTGGGATAAAGATAGCAGGCCCTGAACTAGAACAAATTCAGCAGATCGGTCAGCAGTTGGAAACTATTTTGAAGGATGTTCCTGGTACCGCGTCGGTGTACTCCGAGCGGGTTGCTGGTGGACGGTATATCAAAGTGGATATCCAACGTCGGAGTGCTGCTCGATATGGCCTGAACATCGCTGATATCCAGCAGGTTGTGGCGACCGCTATTGGCGGTATGAACGTGTCACAGACGATCGAAGGGCTGGAGCGTTACCCTATCAATGTCCGTTATCCACAGGACTATCGTGATTCTCCAGAGCAATTAGCTTTGCTGCCGATCGTAACCCCCATGGGGCAACGGATACCGCTAGGTGATGTGGCTAATGTTTATGTAGAGGATGGCCCACCGGGTATCAAGAGTGAAAATGCCCGTCTCAACGGCTGGACCTTTATTGATATAGAAGGCATGGATATCGGCAGTTATGTTGAGAACGCGCAGCAGGTTGTGTCCGACCAACTTCAACTACCTCCGGGTTACTCTGTCAGCTGGGCTGGGCAGTATGAATATATGCAGCGGGCGAAAGAAAAGC
>JAGPUU010000080.1 GCA_018067325.1 Amphritea sp. | reverse complement strand
ACCCCATAATTTCTTATTAGTTGTATCTAAACTATTGCAGCGAGTGTCGCATTTCGCCAATGGCTCTCCGAACAATAATGTAGCTAAATAGTATCAGATCATTAAAACGCCGGATAAATCCGGCTTTTTAAAACATTAACTGAATCGATCTCTATGAGAAGCATAACTCTGGTGCTGATCAACCGTTATCGATTCGACCGAAAAGCAAAGCCACTGCCTTCCAGTAAATTATCAACGGAAGATAAACACCCCTGCTTCAACATCCACTCCAATCTCTTCTCCCGGTGGATATTTTCCAGCCAGTAGCTCTTGCGCCAATGGGTTTTCGATCCACTGTTGAATTGCTCGTTTAAGTGGTCGAGCACCGTATACAGGTTCGAAACCGACATCTACCAGTTTATCCATTGCGGTGGATGTCAGGGTTAATCTCAATTCACGCTCAGTAAGACGCTTACGTAGACGATTTAACTGTATCTCTGCAATACCACGAATCTGCTCTTTGCGCAGACTATGAAATACAACTACTTCATCAATTCGGTTAATGACCTCTGGTCGAAAATGATTACCCACCACCTCCATTACTGCAGAGTGCATCAGCGTGTAATCGTCATCATCACTAAAGTTCTGAATCAGATCTGAGCCCAGGTTAGATGTCATAACCACGATAGTATTGCGAAAATCTACGGTACGGCCCTGACCATCGGTCAGACGACCATCTTCAAGTACTTGTAGCAGAATATTGAAGACATCCGGATGCGCTTTTTCCACCTCATCTAAAAGCAAGACAGAATAAGGCTTACGACGGACAGCCTCGGTCAGATAACCGCCCTGCTCATAACCGACATAGCCGGGAGGCGCTCCAATTAATCTGGCGACAGAGTGCTTCTCCATAAACTCGGACATATCGATTCGCACCATCGCCGCCTCTGTATCAAACAGGAAGCTAGCCAAGGCCTTACATAGTTCTGTTTTACCTACACCTGTTGGCCCAAGAAATAGGAACGAGCCATTAGGCCTATTCGGATCAGATAATCCGGCACGAGAACGACGTACCGCATTTGATACCGCCAATACCGCTTCGTGTTGTCCAATAACCTGCTTATGCAGAGCATCTTCCATACGCAGTAGTTTTTCCCGCTCACCTTCCAGCATTTTAGAAACAGGAATGCCGGTCCATTTGGACACTACTTCTGCAACCTCTTCTTCACCTACCCGGTTACGCAGCAATTGATTTTGCTGAGGTTCGCCCTCCACATCTGCAGCCGCCTGCAGTTCTTTTTCAAGCTCGGGAATAACACCATACTGCAATTCAGACATTCGACTCAGCTCACTTGAGCGAGTTGCCTGTTCAAGCTCGGTACGCGCCTGTTCCAGTTTTTCCTTAATTTGCTGCGACCCCTGGAGAGCAACTTTCTCAGCCTTCCAGATCTCTTCCAGATCGGAGAACTCTTTCTCAACAACTGTGATATTTGTTTGCAGCTCTTCCAGGCGCTTTATTGCCGCCTGATCTTTCTCTTTCTTAAGGGCTTCACGTTCCATTTTCAATTGAATCAAACGGCGCTCAAGACGATCCATACTCTCCGGTTTAGAGTCTATCTCCATACGGATTCGACTACCCGCCTCATCGATCAGATCGATCGCTTTATCTGGCAACTGCCGATCTGTGATGTAACGTTGCGACAGCTTAGCGGCAGCGATAATCGCAGAATCACTAATATCTACGCCATGATGGATCTCATAACGCTCTTTCAGTCCCCGCAAGATCGCTATGGTGTCCTCTTCACTGGGCTCATCCACCAGCACTTTCTGAAAACGACGCTCAAGAGCCGCATCTTTTTCCACATACTGACGATACTCATCCAGCGTTGTGGCACCCACGCAATGAAGCTCACCTCGGGCCAACGCAGGCTTGAGCATGTTACCCGCATCCATCGCACCTTCACCTTTACCGGCACCAACCATAGTATGCAGTTCATCAATAAACAGAATAACCTGACCATCCTGCTTAGAAAGCTCATTCAGAACCGCCTTAAGCCGTTCTTCAAATTCACCTCTGAACTTAGCGCCCGCAATCAAGGCCCCCATATCCAGTGATAGAACCTTCTTATTTTTCAGCCCCTCAGGCACTTCACCATTGATAATCCGTTGGGCCAGACCTTCAACGATGGCTGTTTTACCGACACCCGGCTCACCTATCAGTACTGGGTTATTTTTGGTGCGACGCTGCAGTACCTGAATTGTTCTGCGAATTTCATCGTCCCGGCCAATAACCGGATCAAGCTTGCCCAACTCCGCCTGCTCAGTCAGATCAATAGTGAACTTATTCAGTGCCTGACGATTCTCTTCTGAGTTTGGATCGTTCACAGCATCACCACCCCGCATCTGCGTTATCGCCTGCTCCAAAGTAGCTTTAGTCGCACCGGCCTGTTTCAACAGCTTGCCAACACCGCTTTTATCGTCCAGCATCGCCAGCACAAAAAGCTCGCTGGCAATGTACTGATCGCTGCGTTGCTGGGCAAGCTTATCTGTCTGATTGAAAAGCTTGCCCATATTGGGCGAGAAGCGCAGCTCACCATCACTCTTCGAGATTTGCGGCAGCTCAGAAAACAGTTGCTGAACCGATGAACGCAATTGATTTACATTGACTCCGGATTGAGCCAGCAGAGGTTTTACTGAACCACCTTGCTGATCAAGTAACGCAAGCAATAGATGCGCAGGTTCAATATAGTTATGATCTTTACCCACAGCCAAAGACTGGGCATCCGCCAGGGCAGATTGTAATTTACTGGTAAAACGTTCGGGTTGCATATTCCCCTCCTAATCAGTGTTACCCAGCCGGTTTTGAGCTTTCATCAAAGCGGACGGCGGGTTTCATTACTCTCTCTACTAAGTATAGGTAGCGCAGGAGGTTTTCAAGGGATATATAAGAATTCTCTTATATATTTGCAAGGATAATCTAAACAGTATTATTTTGAAGGGGAGTGATCACTTTGCCCGCAACCGGCGCAATTACTGC
>JAGPUU010000338.1 GCA_018067325.1 Amphritea sp. | reverse complement strand
GTTATGGAGCGCTTTCAGGCAGCTAAAGGATAAACCATGGTGGGAGCAGGTGCAGATTGCGTCAAATTAGCGGCAGTGGTTGCCGTTACCCTGATGTTGTCTGCTTGTAGCTCAAGCAGTATCTATACGCCAGTGGACGAGCGCTCCATTGGTGGCCGTCAACCGGTGAAGGTTGTCACTAGCCAGCCTCGTCCTGACCTGTATCGGGTGCGCAAAGGCGACACTCTCTACTCAATTGCATTTCGTTATGGTCTCGATTTCCGTCAATTGGCCCGAAGTAATGGGATCAGCAATCGTTATGCTATCTATCCAGGGCAGACATTAAAGCTAAAAGTGCTCCCTCCTAGTCGGGTGATAACTTCTAAATCCTCTACAAAGAAAACCGTATCTGCGCAGAAAACGGTCTCTTCGAAAAAAGCCGTAGCATCCCAAAAGAGCACGAAGCCAAAGGCTGTAGTAAAGCAAAAAGTAGTTAAACCAGTGGCGCCAGCCAGAAAAAAATCCGTATCCCCTCCTGTAGCCCGAAAATCCGTCACCTCTTCTGTTGCAAACCGTACATTGAGTTGGCGCTGGCCGGTATCTGGCAAGATAATTCAGGGTTACAGCAGTCGCGGAAAAGTTAACAAAGGGATTAATTTTTCGGGAAATAAAGGTGATGCGGTGCGGGCGGCGGAGGCTGGTAAAATTGTCTATGCCGGAAGCGGTTTACTTGGATATGGGAATCTTGTGATTATTAACCATAATCAGAAATACCTGAGTGCTTATGCCCATAACAGTCGCATTCATGTAAAAGAAAATGATATGGTGAAAGTAGGTGACAAGATTGCTGAGATTGGTAGCAGTGGAGCCACCCGAACAATGCTGCATTTTGAGATCCGCAAAGATGGCCGGCCTGTGGATCCAATGAAGTATCTGCCGCGTAAAAGATAAGCACATGATTAATTGTCAAAATCTGTAACTAATAATAATATAAAAATTGGTTACTCGGGGTTATCGCAATGGAAAATGTAGAAAATAGCGAGCAGGATCTGGATCAGGTGACGGTTGATACAGATGCAAAAGATACAGAGCCTGATTTGAAAGGTAGTAAGCCAGCTGCTGATCCAGCGTTTTTGAACAGCGGGCGCGGCAAGGGGAGTATGGCGCATAATGACCTGCTTAATGCCAAATCTCTGGATGCAACACAGCTTTACCTGAATGAGATCGGCTTTTCACCTCTGCTTACAGCTGAAGAGGAAGTTTATTTCTCCCGTCGTGCGTTAAAAGGAGATGAAGCGTCCCGTAAGCGAATGATTGAAAGTAACTTACGGCTAGTGGTTAAAATTGCCCGACGTTATATTAATCGTGGATTGACGCTGCTTGATGTGATTGAAGAAGGTAACTTGGGCCTAATACGTGCGGTCGAAAAATTTGACCCTGAGCGTGGCTTTCGTTTCTCTACCTATGCAACATGGTGGATTCGTCAAACTATCGAACGGGCGATCATGAATCAGACCCGAACCATACGTTTGCCTATCCATGTTGTAAAAGAATTGAATGTTTATCTCCGTGCTGCCCGTGAACTAGCGCAGAAGCTTGATCACGAGCCGACTGTAGAAGAGATAGCGGATGCAGTAGATAAGCCGGTAGCGAATGTTGAAAAGATGTTTGGCTTAAATGAACGGGTGACTTCGGTAGATGTGCCTGTGGGTAAAGATTCTGACAAAATGTTGTTAGAGACGATTGCCGATGAAGAGTCTTCTGACCCGGAGACATTACTGCAGAAATCCAATATCAGTGGTAATCTTGAAAACTGGCTAAGCTTATTGCCTGAGAAGCATTCAGAAGTGCTGTCCCGCCGTTTTGGCTTACGGGGTCATGAGATGAGCACCTTGGAAGAGGTTGGCAAAGAGATCGGCCTGACACGTGAGCGGGTAAGGCAAATTCAGGTAGAAGCGCTACGCAAGCTGCGTGAGATTGTTGAGCGTAATGGATTAAGTGGCGAAGATCTGCTAAAAGACTAGCGCTTTGTGTTATCGAAAAAGGGCCTTGATTCACTGAAATCAAGGCCCTTTTTTATTAGAATTAGCGTCTATTGGCCTCTTTTTTAAGACTATAAATTAACTCCAGTGCCTGTCTGGGAGTTAGATTGTCAGGCTCAAGCGCTTTTAGTTGTTCCAGGGCTGGGTGGGGCTTTGGTGCGACAAACAGGTCATCTTGAACCGGAGGGGGTTGTCGGCGTTGCTCGGTCTGCCCGGTATCTTCTTCCAGTTGCACCAGTTTCTGTCTGGCGCGGAGAATGACGTGCTCCGGGACACCCGCCAGTTGAGCTACCTGAAGGCCATAACTCTGGCTGGCGGGCCCTTCCTGCACTTCATGCATGAAGACGATGTGATCCTGATGCTCCATTGCTGTCAGGTGAACATTAAAGACGCCCTGACAGAGTTCTGGGAGTACCGTCAGTTCAAAATAGTGGGTGGCAAACAGAGTCATCGCTTTAACTTCATTGGCAAGGTATTCAGCCGCCGACCAGGCCAGCGACAGGCCATCGAAGGTGCTGGTACCCCGCCCAACCTCATCCATTAATACCAGGCTTTGTTCGGTGGCATTATGCAGAATATTAGCCGTTTCAGTCATCTCTACCATAAAGGTAGAACGGCCGCCTGCCAGATCATCGGATGAACCCATGCGAGTGAATATTCGGTCAACCAAGCCGATGGTTGCCGCTTGAGCCGGAACATAACTACCAATATGGGCCAGTAGAGTGATCAGAGCAGCCTGGCGCATATAGGTCGACTTACCGCCCATGTTCGGGCCGGTGATGATCAGCATCTGCCGCTCTGGAGATAGACTAAGAGTGTTGGCGACAAAGGGGTCATCAAGAACGTCTTCTACCACCGGGTGACGACCGGCAGTAATCAAGATTTGAGGCGCTTCAGTCAGATTAGGTGCGACATAA
>JAGPUU010000325.1 GCA_018067325.1 Amphritea sp. | reverse complement strand
ACGAGCATTGCCCCCCAAAAAAGAAGCGACGAACCCTTTCTTCCAATAGCCAAAACCGACCCCAAACCACTGGCCTTCATAGTGATCACGCTGTCGTTTCTGGTCTGCTAATAAAGCCAGCGTCTGCTCAAATTCACACCGCACACCAGTATAGGGGTTTATATAGCGACAATAGCGAAGATAGGCGGCGAAGAAAACCTGCTCAAGTGAGCGACTTTTTTTACGACGGGGCACTGTCTTAAGATCCTTTGTTAACCCCCAGCCAGCATAGAAGGGCACGCCGAAGCAGAACACCTCCTTACCGGCTAACAATGCTTCAAACCCAAGTTGACTGGTCACAACATAAACTTTTTCTACTACATCAAAAAGAGCCCATGGTGATATATCTTCTCCGATAACCGTACAGCCATAGTCTCTGGCCAACTGCACCAGATGGCCTTTCTTCTTTCCTGTAAGAACATCAGGATGAATTTTTACCAGAATCTCAGCATCAGGATTATCAGCACACGCAGACTCAAGCATCTGTTTAAAGCTATTGAAGTCGGCTAAACCGTATTCAATCGATGCATCACCCGCTGTCTGGTCAACAACTAATACTCGGTGCTCTTTGTCCGCATTTAATAGAATAGTTTTATCAGGAGCATGGTTGTATTTCGATAGACGGTAACGACGTAAAAGTTCAATTCCACCCTTCGCCCGTAAAAGCTCTTGATCACTAAAACCTGCAGAGCTAATTAGCTGTTCAAGATCTGAGGTTCGGGTTGCATCGTAATAAATACCTGATTTATCAACGATCAAGCTATGCTGTAAAGCGCCATTGACACCTAATCCCAGTGAGCGAAGAAAGCCATCCTCCAGAGACAAATAGGGTAAGTTTTGATTAATTGCAAAACGGCGCACTTTACTAGAGGTTTTTTTTAACCCCCAACCAGCAATGGCAGTAACCTGAGATGAACGATTTATGACACCCAACCTGGTTGCTGGCTGCTCTAAATATCTATCCAAATATGGGATACGACCAATCCCTAACGAGAAGTAACCGATCATAAACTGTTACGCGCATTTTCAAGCATGCGCTCACGCTCTGCTTCACTGTTACTCAACTCTAGAATTGCGGTTACCCAAAGCTCTTGATCCATAGACACAAGCAAGCCATTCTCTCTATGGCGTATCACTGGACGGTATACATCGTGGTCTGCGTAGATTCCAACTGCGCCAGCCTGAGAAATATCGAAAAACTTAGTGTAAGACCGTGCTTTGTTAAACCCGCTATTCATCAGTGGAGCAAGCCCGATAGTCCTGCCCGGCCTGCTTACCAGAGCTTGATATGCCTCCCAGGTCATAGGGTGTAAAACATTTACTCGAGGAAGTTTAGAAAATAATTTACGTACTGCCTGATCTCCCATAATTTCAAACACCAAAGAACTATCTTGAATCAGTACAGCATCTATTACAGGTAGCAACCAACGCATCTCATGCATATGAGATGAGGAGCCATGGTAAAAAATTGTTTTTAATTCATTGGAATCGATATAAGGAGACTTAGGTTCCAATAACTGCGGCTGCCAATCTCGGTACTTATTAGCTAACCATGGAGTCGATACCCATAATTTAGCATCCTGAGCCTGCAACCAGCTCATGTAGCGAAGAGCATTATGATAGAGCTTCCAACGATAAACTATTGATAGCTCTCGATGACTACCCCAATCAAACAAATCATCATCCATAAAGTAGACTAACTGATCTATTCGGTCTCTGTACTGTTCAACCCAGCGCACCCATGCTCGGCTAAGATAACGAACGAAAACAATGGAAACCCCAACTTCAGGAGGGCGTAATGGAGGTGTTTCAAAGCAGTGAAACTTATGTACTTCAGCATTCTGTAGTTCAGGCTTAATGAAAAAGTCAGATGAAGGATTATCACCTGCCTGAATTAACCAAAATTGCTGTGTCATAAACACCAACCCAGTGAGATTTATAGTATGGCTAGATTAAATTCAAACAAAATTTGAGCAAGTTATCCGCCACAGACTAAGGACTACATTCAATATAAGTATGGCTAAGAATTTGCGAAATTTTCTTCCTTTACCGCAAAGAAAAATCTTCATAGGCTAATGTCAAGTTCGGGTTGTACGCAGGATCGGCATCTAACTCACTTGCCCATGTTTTACGCATATACTCAACTTCTTTTTTGGCTCGCGCACGCTTCTTCACGCTGTCATCTGCTCCACGGGATACCGACTCATGGTGGTAAAGTTCAGCATAAGGAGTCCATAAATTTCTATACCCTGCTTCACGGACTTTCAGACACAGGTCAACATCGTTAAAAGCAATAGTAAGTTCCTTCTCATTTAACCCACCTACTTCATTAAAAACATTTTTCCGAATCAACAAACATGCAGCGGTAACTGCAGAAAGATTTTGCACTAGCTTTAGTCGGAAGAAATAACCCGAGTGGTTTCTTGGATAATATTTATGTGAGTGCCCAGCAACTCCTCCGAGACCTAAAATAACACCTCCATGTTGAAGCGTATCGTTAGGGTAGTAAAGCTTAGCTCCTACACAACCAATATCTGACCTTGATACTTGTCTAACCATTT
>JAGPUU010000324.1 GCA_018067325.1 Amphritea sp. | reverse complement strand
ATGACGACGACCCCAATCTTCCAGACGATGAATTTGACCTTCAGATTCTTCAATCAGCTTGGTATAACGCTCGACCATAGCTGGAACCTGTTCACTCTGATTCGGATGAACCAGAAAAACGATTTCGTAATGACGCATTCTTGCTCCTTACGGTTTATGCAGCCTTCAGCCGAATCGAAAAACGGTAGAAAGCAAGGAGTTAAAGTTAGTTTCCTCAGTGGCATAGCCAAAGGGAGGCAGAATTATACGCGAATAATCGTAAAACACAAACCTGATAGAGGGTATCAGGCTAAGAGAAAGAGCATTCAGGACGGGCTTTGAACCCTATTCTACTTTGAACGCCCTATTTTACCGTCTGACTCATCTTCGCACAGAACAGTTTCCGGCTATGTTTATCCGGATCTTTGCGAATCGAAGCCCAACAACTATTGGTATCTTCGAAGGAAGTAAACTGATGATTCTTACGCAGATCAATCAGATAAACCTGTTTATAAAAATCGTGATCGTTCCAATGACTGACCTTTAAGTCAGTTTCAAGACAGGTATATCGAGGCACTATATTCACCCCTTTACGCTCAATCTGAATATAATGGCGAAAGTAATTTTTACCCCGCTCATTGCCTCGTATCTGAAAGCGGACAAAGTCCTGACACTGCTCCAGAGTGGTAACTCGCTTATCCTCTAGAAGCACTGCCTTAGTTACGGGTGTACCTTTATAAGTAAAACCACCCAACAAATAGATCCGGGACTGATCCGCAAGCAACGGCTGAGCGATAAACAGCACCCCCATTAACATCCATTTGCGTAACATTGTTATCCTCCTGAGAAACAGCGAAGCCGCTTTAAGATAAAAGATTATATATAAAAACACTAATATAGACACAAACTATTTTCTCTGTCCTCTATAGAGCAATAAGGCCAATTGATTCAACAGATTAACGTCAACCTAAGGGTCGTACTCTATTATTAGAGAAGATTAATCACTAACCGTTGAAAAAAACACCTCTTTAGTTTCACACTAACGAAATACACCGCTGATACATGATTCACATCATTTTACTGTGCTAAATCGCCCCCGAAACTCCCGCGGCGTCAGACCGACAATCTTAATAAACACTTTTCTGAAAGCGCTAACATCCTCATAACCTACATTAAGCGAAATCACTTCAATGCTATTCGATGACCCCTCTAAAGCCTCACACGCTTTACTAATCCGTAGATTCTGCATGTACTCCTTCGGCTTATATCCGGTTGCCTGAACAAAGCGACGAAGAAAAGTACGTTCAGTTAAATAGCTGTCAGTTGCGAGTTGCTTCACCGTAACCGAAGTAAAACTATAGCTTTGCAGATAGTGCTGACTCTTCAGAATCACTTTATCACCGTGATCAAATGGGGGGATAAAGCAACGATAGTAGCGTTGCTGACGCGGTGCAGTATCCACCACTAACCGCTTTCCCAACAATCTCATCAATGCAGGACTGCCAAACTGTGCAACCAGCTCTAAGCCCATATCCAGCCAAGCCATCAGCCCACCAGCGGTAATCAGATCACCATCATTAATCAGTATTTTATTATCATCCACCAGCACTTCAGGAAAGCTATTAGCCAGACGCTCAGCCAGTATCCAGTGTGTCGTTGCCGGGCGTTGGTTTAACAGGCCCGTCTGCGCCAGAATAAAGGCTCCGGCACAAACAGAACACAGTATAGAACCTGACGCATGCATCGCTTTAAGCCAAGGGGTAATCAGATGCTGTTCATCCGTGTAGAAACTACCGGTGATACATGGAGGGATGATAATCACCTGCGGAATACGATCAAACTGACTATCAGCGCGGCATTCTAGATCAGTGCGACTTAACTCAGAAGCGCTTAAGCCGGAACTTTCTAGCACCTTTATATTAAAAGACAGCTCCACTTGCTGCTCCTGGCTTAAGCGACTGGCCAGATCAAATAGTTCCCGCAACCCCTCTATCGCCGATTTCATAGCCCCCGGGTACTGCAAAATTACAATGTTAATACTTTTCATAGAGCTCACAGAAACTGTCAGTTATTGCCTTAAATATGTCTAATATGACTCCAGTATAAAACCAAGAGTCGATAGATAATAGCCATACCAACTGACATTGACCGAAGAGTAATAGATATGACTCAAACACAATCACACACAGCTCTGCTGTTAATCGACTTTCAGAACGACTATTTTCCAAACGGCAAATGGGAGCTGGAGAACATTCAACCCGCTGCAGAAAACGGAACTAAATTGCTCTCCGCCTTTCGTGAACTGGGCATACCCGTCGTGCATGTTCGTCATGAATTTAAATCGGCTGACGCACCGTTCTTTCACCCGAAATCTGAAGGAGCAGAAATCCACGCCAGCGTTGCAGCCCAGGGCAATGAAGCAGTCGTTTTAAAACATTCGGCTAACAGTTTTAAAGAGACAAACCTGAAGGAAGTTCTGGATGCCCTAAAGGTAGAAAACCTGATTATCGCCGGAGCGATGAGTCATATGTGCATTGATGCCGGCGTTCGTGCGGCTGCAGATCTGGGTTACAACGTAACCGTTGCTCAGGATGCCTGCGCCACCCGCTCGCAGGAGTTCAACGGTGTGATTGTACCCGCCGAACAAGTACACGCCTCATTTATGGCGGCACTGGCGTTTGCATATGCCCGGGTTGAAGATACAGAAGTTCTGTTGGATGAAATAAAATAATTCGTGGCTCGTGGCTCGTGGCTCGTGGCTCGTGGCTCGTGGCTCGTGGCTCGTGGCTCGTGGCTCGTGGCTCGT
>JAGPUU010000079.1 GCA_018067325.1 Amphritea sp. | reverse complement strand
GGTAATGCCAGGCGATAACATCAAGATGGATGTTACCCTGATCAACCCAATCGCGATGGAAGAAGGTCTGCGTTTTGCGATCCGTGAAGGCGGACGTACAGTTGGTGCAGGCGTTGTATCTAAAATCATCGAGTAATATTCGCTGATGTTTAAAAAGGGCTCCTTCGGGAGCCTTTTTTTGTTTTTAGCTTTTATTATTTTGATATGGCTGGGGTTTGGTGTCTTTCAAGCTTAAGTGCGGCCATATCAAAAGTCGCATTGTTAAGTCAGGCGCAAAGGAGCTTTGCTGGACTTAACGCGCTCGCATTTGCGTCCGCAAATGAAGTAGCTTTTTGGTGTCTCATGCCTCTGTTTTTTCTAAAGACAGGGTTTCTCTTTGCTTGTTTGTTAATCAAACCCTGAGTGTTATCAATTCCTCAGAAATCGGGCTGTATAATTCCTAACCGATACGGGCTTGACTTGGGGGTATAGGGTAAGTAGAATGCGCTACCCCGTTAAATGGGGTTAGGTGGCGAAAGCCGTATTTTAAATTCTAGGAATTGTGATCAAATGCAAAACCAGAAAATCAGAATCCGTCTAAAGGCTTTTGATCATCGCCTGATTGACTCTTCCGCTCAGGAGATCGTTGAGACTGCTAAGCGGACAGGTGCTCAGGTGCATGGTCCGATCCCACTTCCTACCCGCAAAGAACGTTTTACAGTTCTGGTCTCTCCTCACGTGAATAAAGATGCACGTGATCAGTATGAGATCCGTACTCATAAACGTGTTCTAGACATCGTTGAACCAACAGAAAAAACTGTTGATGCATTGATGAAGCTAGATCTTGCTGCGGGTGTTGAAGTGCAAATTAGCCTCGGCTAATTTAGACGACTGCGCAGATTAGATAATCTGCGTGTGGAATGCCTTTTAGGCAGCCATAGCGGGTTTTAGCCCCGTACACAACTGGCAATGTGAGGTTTATAAAATGTCTGTATCCTTAATTGGACGTAAAGCAGGTATGACTCGTGTCTTCACAGAAGACGGCGCGTCAGTGCCAGTCACAGTCATCGAGGTGGAACCGAATCGGGTAACACAGGTTAAGACCGAAGAAACAGATGGTTATTCTGCTGTGCAGGTAACTGTAGGTTCTCGTCGTGCTAGCCGCGTTACTAAGGCCGCTGCAGGTCACTTTGCGAAAGCAGAGACTGAAGCAGGTCGTGGTTTGTGGGAGTTCCGTCTGTCGGGTGACGAAGAAGTAAATGTAGGTGATCAACTGACTGTTGAGCGCTTTGAAGCAGGTCAGAAAATTGATGTAACCGGTCAATCCAAAGGTAAAGGTTTCCAAGGCGGTATTAAGCGCTGGAACTTCTCCATGCAGGATGCGACTCACGGTAACTCACTTTCTCACCGTGCTCCTGGTTCTATAGGTCAGTGTCAGACTCCAGGTCGAGTGTGGAAAGGCAAGAAGATGGCAGGACATATGGGAGCTGAGCGTGTAACGATTCAGTCTCTTGAAGTTGTCCGTATCGATGTCGAACGCAATCTGCTGTTAGTTAAAGGCGCTGTGCCTGGTGCTACCGGCGGCGACGTAATCGTAAAATCAGCTGTTAAAGCTGGTTCCTGAGGGGGTTTGAAATGAATCTGAATCTTGCAGGAGCTGGTGGAAACGTAGAAGTTTCCGATCTGGCATTTGGTAAAGAATTCAACGAAGCACTAGTTCATCAGGTTGTTACGGCATACCTGGCTGGTGGTCGTCAGGGCACCAAGGCCCAAAAGAACCGCGCTGCAGTTAGCGGCGGTGGTGCTAAGCCTTGGCGTCAAAAGGGTACTGGCCGTGCACGTGCCGGTACTATTCGTAGTCCTCTGTGGCGTACTGGTGGCGTAACATTCGCTGCTCAGCCACGTGACCATGCTCAAAAAGTTAACAAGAAAATGTATCGCGCTGCGATGCGTTGCATCTTGTCTGAGCTGGTACGTCAGGAGCGTCTGGTAGTTGTTGAAAGCTTCCAGGTAGACGCGCCTAAGACTAAGCAGTTTATCGCTAAGCTGAACGAGCTTGAGCTGGCAAACGCACTAGTTGTGACAGAAGACGTAGAGCAGAACCTGTATCTGGCCGCACGCAACGTACCGCATGTTGATGTACGTGATGCTGCTGGTATCGATCCTGTTAGCCTTGTTGGCTTTGATAAGGTTGTAGTGACCGTTGCAGCTCTCAAGAAAATTGAGGAGGCGTTGTCATGAACGAAGGACGCATCTATCAAGTGCTGCTAGGGCCGCACATCTCTGAGAAAGCAACTATTGTTGCTGAAGGTTCTCAGCAGGTAGTATTCCGCGTTGCAACTGACGCAACTAAGCCTGAGATCAAAAAGGCTGTTGAGCAGTTGTTTAGCGTTAAAGTAACTGGCGTGAACGTCGTCAACGTTAAGGGCAAAACCAAGCGCACTCAGCGCGGTATCGGTAAGCGCTCTGACGTACGTAAGGCATATGTTTGTCTTGCAGACGGTCACGACATCGACTTCATTGATGGCGAATAAGAGGGGTTACAAGAATGGCTATAATCAAATCTAAACCGACCTCCGCTGGACGCCGTCACGTAGTTAAGGTTACTACACCTGATCTACACAAGGGCAAGCCTTTTGCTGCTCTGGTCGAGAAGAAAAGCAAGACCGGTGGTCGTAACACTTATGGTCGCATTACGACTCGTCACATTGGTGGCGGTCATAAGCAACATTACCGTGTTATAGATTTCCGTCGCAACAAGCTGGATATCCCTGCTACCGTTGAGCGTCTGGAGTATGATCCAAACCGCTCAGCACACATCGCATTGTTGATGTATGCAGACGGTGAGCGTCGCTATATTATCGCCCCTAAAGGCGTTAGTGCTGGTGATTCTCTGATATCTGGTCAGCATGCTGAAATTAAACCAGGTAACTGCTTACCACTGCGTAACATTCCAGTTGGTAGCGTCGTCCACTGTATCGAAATGAAGCCAGGCAAGGGTGCGCAAATTGCACGTTCTGCTGGTACTTCTGCTCAGTTGGTTGCACGTGAAGGTGCTCACGCAACATTGCGTCTTCGTTCCGGCGAGATGCGTAAAGTGTTGATTGATTGCTGCGCAACATTGGGTGAAGTAGGTAACTCCGAGCATTCCCTGCGTCGTTTGGGTAAGGCTGGTGCTACTCGCTGGCGTGGTGTTCGTCCTACTGTTCGTGGTGTAGCGATGAATCCGGTCGATCACCCACACGGTGGTGGTGAGGGTCGTACATCTGGTGGTCGTCATCCTGTGACACCATGGGGCGTTCCGACTAAAGGTAAGAAAACTCGTAAGAATAAGCGTACTGATAAGATGATCGTACGCCGTCGTCAAGCGAAATAATCAGAGGATACAGCTGTGCCACGTTCACTGAAGAAAGGTCCTTTTATCGACCTTCACCTGTTGAAAAAGGTAGAAGCTGCAGTTGAGGTCAAAGATCGTCGTCCGATCAAAACTTGGTCTCGTCGTTCTACAGTTTTTCCAAACTTTGTAGGACTAACGATTGCAGTTCATAATGGCCGTCAGCACGTTCCGGTGTTTATCACCGAAGATATGGTTGGTCATAAATTAGGCGAGTTTGCTGCTACCCGTACGTATAAGGGTCATGCTGCAGATAAGAAAGCTAAACGCTAATCGGGAGTTAGGAAAATGGAAGTAGCCGCTAAGCACAAAGGCGCCCATATCTCGGCTCAGAAAGCGCGTTTGGTTGCCGATCAAATCCGCGGAATGGCGGTGGGTGAAGCCCTGAATATTCTGGCTTTCAGCCCTCAAAAAGGTGCGGTTCTTGTTAAGAAGGTACTCGAGTCTGCTATTGCTAACGCAGAGCATAACGAAGGTGCTGATATTGATGAGCTGCGCGTTTCTGAAGTCTTCGTTGATGAAGGCATGACTATGAAGCGCATTAGACCGCGTGCGAAGGGTCGCGCTGACCGTATTTTGAAGCGCACCTCCCACATCACCGTTAAGGTAGCTGACAGCTAGGAGATACCACGATGGGTCAGAAGGTACATCCAACAGGTATTCGTCTTGGAATTGTTAAAGATCACACTTCAGTGTGGTATGCAGACAAGACTGAATACGCTAAAAAGCTGCTAAACGATCTTAAGGTACGTGAGTATCTTGAAGGTCAGTTAAAAGCAGCTTCTGTGAGCCGCATCGAAATCGAGCGTCCTGCACAGAATGCAAAAATCACCATTTACACTGCCCGTCCAGGCATCGTAATTGGTAAAAAAGGTGAAGATGTAGAAAAACTGCGTAACGCTATCTCTAAAATGATGGGCGTTCCGGTTCACATCAACATCGAAGAAATCCGTAAGCCAGATCTAGATGCTAAACTGGTTGCTCAAAGCGTAGCGAGTCAGCTGGAACGTCGAGTTATGTTCCGCCGTGCTATGAAGCGTTCTGTACAGAATGCTATGCGCCAGGGTGCTCAGGGTATCAAGATTCAGGTAGGTGGCCGTTTGGGCGGTGCAGAGATTGCACGTTCAGAATGGTACCGCGAAGGTCGTGTGCCATTGCACACCCTGCGTGCTGATATCGATTACGGTACTTATGAGGCGCACACTACTTATGGTGTGCTTGGTATTAAAGTCTGGATCTTCAAAGGTGAGATTTTGGGTGGTATTGCAGAAGTGCGCGCTCAGAAGAATGCTCAACCTAAGAAGAAAGGTTCAAAGTAGGGGTAATTATCAATGCTTCAACCTAAGAGACTTAAGTTCCGTAAAGTTATGAAGGGCCGCAATCGCGGACTTGCAGAGCGCGGTAGTGCTGTTAGCTTCGGTGAAATTGCACTGAAAGCTACTGGCCGTGGCCGTATCACTGCTCGTCAGATCGAAGCTGCTCGTCGTACTATGACTCGTCACGTAAAGCGTGGTGGTAAAATCTGGATTCGCGTGTTCCCGGACAAGCCGATTACAGGTAAGCCCCTCGAAGTGCGTATGGGTAAAGGTAAAGGTAGTGTTGAATACTGGGTTGCCCAGATCAAGCCAGGCAAAGTGCTGTTCGAAATGAGCGGTGTGCCTGATGAGCTGGCAATTGAGGCGTTCAACTTGGCATCGGCTAAATTGCCGGTTGCTACCACCATTGTTAAACGGACGGTGATGTGATGAATGCAACTGAACTGCGTGGACAGTCCGCTGAAGAGCTACAGCAAGCGCTGCTAGGTCTTCTGAAGGATCAGTTCAATCTGCGTATGCAGAAAGCGACTGGTCAGCTGGCTCAGAACCACATGTTGGGTCAAGTGCGTCGCGATATCGCGCGTGTTAAGACCATACTGAATGAGAAAGCAGGTAACTAATGATGGCTGCAGAAAAACGAACACGTACTGTGACCGGTAAGGTTGTCAGCAACAAAGCTGATAAGACCATTACTGTTCTGGTTGAGCGTAAAGAGAAGCACCCGATCTACGGGAAATTCGTAACTCGCTCGACCAAGCTGCATGCGCATGACGAACAAAATGAATGTCAGATGGGTGATACGGTTATTATCGCTGAATCCCGTCCGCTTTCAAAAAGTAAGTCATGGACGCTAGTTAAGATTGAAGAACAGGCAGTAAAGGTGTAATATAACGCACCTTTGCTTCTGGCAGGCTATTTTTTAAGCCCGAAAGAGCAGGAAAAATAGTCTGAATTTTGGAGTAGAGACCCATGATTCAAACAGAATCTATGCTTGATGTTGCTGATAACAGTGGCGCCAAGCGAGTACAGTGTATCAAGGTCCTGGGTGGCTCACACCGTCGTTATGCCGGTGTAGGTGACATCATCAAAGTTACAGTGAAGGAAGCAATTCCTCGCGGTAAGGTGAAAAAAGGTCAGGTCCTAAACGCTGTTGTGGTACGTACCCGTAAAGGTGTTCGTCGCCCGGATGGTTCAGTAATTCGCTTTGATACAAACTCAGCGGTATTATTGAACGCCAACGACGCTCCACTTGGAACACGTATCTTTGGCCCAGTAACTCGTGAACTTCGTAATGAAAAGTTTATGAAAATCATTTCCCTGGCGCCTGAAGTGCTATAAAAATCTCGACTTTCACAAGTCAGGATTTATGCAAAAACGCTAAGCTCGAAAGGGCTTGGCGTTTTTAAGCATGAGAGGGTAGTAGGAAAGGATGTATATATAATGCGTAAAATTATTCGTGACGACGAAGTTATCGTCATCGCAGGAAGAGACAAAGGTAAGCGCGGTAAAGTATTGCGCATACTGGCTGACGGTCGTCTGATCGTTTCTGGCATCAACATGGTTAAGAAACACACCAAGCCAAACCCTATGCAGGGTCAGGCTGGCGGTATCGTAGAGAAAGAAGCAACGATTGCAGTATCTAACGTTGCTATCTTCAACTCTGCTGCCGGTAAAGGTGATCGTGTTGGCTTCAAGGTTCTGGAAGATGGCAACAAAGTCCGGATCTTCAAATCCAACGGCGAAGTAATCGCTAAGTAATAGGAGTTGATGCCATGTCTAGACTAAAAAGCCTTTATAATGAATCCGTTAAGCAGCAGCTGAAAGATACGCTGGAATGCCCTAACGTGATGGCTGTTCCTCGCCTGACCAAAATTACCCTGAATATGGGTGTTGGTGAAGCGCTGGGTGATAAGAAGCAGCTGGATTATGCTGTTGCAGAGATGCAGCAGATTGCAGGTCAAAAGCCTGTTGTAACCCTGGCCCGCAAGTCAATTGCTGGTTTCAAGGTGCGTGAAAACTGGCCTATCGGTTGTAAGGTTACCCTGCGCGGTGAGCGTATGTGGGAATTCCTTGACCGTTTGGTTGATATCTCTATTCCTCGTATTCGTGACTTCCGTGGTCTAAACCCTAAGTCTTTTGACGGTCGTGGGAACTACAGCATGGGTGTTAAAGAGCAGATTATCTTCCCTGAAATCGAATACGATAAGGTTGATAAGCTGCGTGGTATGGATATTACCATTACCACTACTGCTCGCACTAACGACGAAGGTCGTGCTCTGCTGGCAGCCCTAAACTTCCCATTCAAAAAGTAAGGGTAGAATAATGGCTAAGGAATGTATGAAAGCGCGCGAAGCAAAGCGCACTAAGACTGTTGCTAAGTATGCTGTAAAGCGTGCTGCTCTTAAGGCAATCGTGAAAAGCCCTGCTTCTTCAGAAGATGAAGTTTGGGAAGCGCAGGTAGCTCTTCAGAAGCTGCCGCGTGACGCTAACCCGGTTCGCCAGGTGCGTCGTTGTCAGGTTACTGGTCGTCCACACGCCGTTTACCGCAAGTTCGGTCTGAGCCGAATTAAATTGCGTGAAGCAGCTATGCGTGGTGATGTTCCAGGCTTGAAAAAAGCAAGCTGGTAAGCATGATGGTCTGGGCAGGGTGATTCGCACCCTGCTACCGCATTACGCTGCACAAAGGAAATTAAACCATGAGTATGCAAGACACTCTTGCGGATATGCTTACGCGTATTCGTAATGGTCATATGGCTGAGAAAACAGCTGTAACTATGCCTGCTTCCAAAATGAAAGCTTCTGTAGCTGCCGTTTTGAAAGAGGAAGGTTACATTGCTGACTTCGCTGTTGAAGGCGAAGGTAAGCCAGTAATGACTGTTGAATTGAAATACTTCGAAGGCAAGCCGGTTATTGAGTCTATCCAGCGTGTTAGCCGTCCATCCGTACGTGTATACCGAGGCGCTTCTGATCTGCCTAAAGTATCTGGCGGTTTGGGTGTTGCTATCGTCTCCACCTCTAAAGGTGTGATGACTGACCGTGCTGCTCGTGCTGCCGGTATCGGCGGCGAAGTCATCTGTACGGTATTCTAGGAGCTAGAACTATGTCTCGAGTTGCTAAAAGTCCCGTTGTCCTACCGGCAGGTGTTGAAGCTAAAGTCGATGGTCAGCAGATCAATATTAAGGGTAAGAACGGTGCCCTTGATCTGTCTGTACACCAGTCAGTAGAAGTAACCAGTGAAGAGAATGTACTGAAGTTCGCTCCACGTGATGGCAGCAAGTCTGCTAATGCGTTGGCAGGTACTACTCGCTCTCTGGTTAATAATATGGTTGTAGGTGTGGAATCTGGTTTCGAAAAGAAACTGCTTCTTCAGGGTGTTGGTTATCGTGCTGCTGTTAAAGGTAATGCACTGAACCTTACTCTGGGTTTCTCTCACCCAATCGAATACGAACTGCCTGAAGGCGTTGCAGCAGCAATGGAAGGCCAGACTACTATCGTGCTGAAAGCAGCCGATAAGCAAGCGCTGGGCCAGGCTGCGGCAGAGATTCGCGCATTCCGTCCACCAGAGCCTTATAAAGGTAAGGGTGTACGCTACGCTGACGAGTATGTTCGCCGTAAAGAAGCTAAGAAGAAGTAAGGTAGGGTCATGAACGATAAGAAAACATCTCGTATTCGCCGTGCCCGCCGTGCTCGTTTCAAGATGCGTGAGCTGGGTGCAGTCCGTCTGTGTGTAACCCGTACTCCTCGCCACATCTATGCGCAGGTTATCTCCGCTGATGGTGGCCAGGTTCTTGCTGCAGCTTCGACTGTAGAGAAGGATCTGCGTAGTGATGCAACCGGTAATTCGGATGCAGCTACTAAGGTTGGCACATTGATCGCTGAGCGTGCAAAAGACGCTGGCGTGACTAAGGTTGCTTTCGACCGTTCCGGGTTTAGATACCATGGACGTGTTAAAGCATTGGCAGATGCAGCCCGTGAAGGCGGCCTGGAATTCTAAGGGGTTTGACAATGGCAAATCACGAACAGAAAGACGGTGACCTACAAGAAAAACTTGTACAGGTTAACCGTGTTGCCAAAGTAGTTAAGGGCGGTCGTATTTTCGGTTTCACCGCTCTAACTGTTGTTGGCGATGGTAATGGTCGCGTAGGCTTCGGTCGTGGTAAAGCACGTGAAGTACCTGTTGCGATTCAAAAAGCAATGGAACAAGCGCGCCGTAACATGATCTCAGTTGAGCTTAACGGCACAACTCTGCAGTATCCTATTAAAGCCCGTCACGGTGCTTCTAAGGTGTACATGCAGCCAGCATCTGATGGTACTGGCGTTATCGCCGGTGGCGCGATGCGTGCTGTACTGGAACTTGCAGGTGTTCACAACGTACTGGCTAAGTGCTACGGCTCTACAAATCCAGTCAACGTTGTTCGCGCAACTATCAACGGTCTTGCTGGCATGACATCTCCTGAAGATGTTGCTGCTAAGCGTGGTAAGTCCGTTGAAGACATCCTGGGGTAAATAACGATGGCATCTACTCTCAAGGTTACACTTGTACGCAGTATCATTGGTGTCCTGCCTAAGCACAAATTGTGCGTTAAGGGTCTTGGTCTGCGTCGTATAGGTCATTCTGTTGAAGTGGAAGATACACCTTCCGTTCGCGGTATGATTCACAAAGTAAACTACATGGTTCGTGTAGAAGGCGAATAAGGAGTCCGTTATGCGTCTGAATACACTGAGTCCTGCCGATGGTTCTAAACATGCTCCTAAGCGTGTAGGCCGCGGCATTGGTTCCGGCCTGGGTAAAACCTGTGGTCGTGGTCATAAGGGTCAGAAATCCCGCTCCGGCGGATCTGTGAGACCAGGTTTCGAAGGTGGTCAAATGCCACTGCAGCGTCGTCTGCCTAAGTTCGGCTTTACCTCTCGTCAGGCTGCTTTCGTTGCAGAAATACGCCTGAACGAGCTGACTAAAGTTGACGGCGATGTCGTTGATCTGGAAGCACTGAAGAAAGCCGATATCATCAAAGACAGCATCAAGCGTGCTCGCGTGATCCTGTCTGGTGAGATCAACAAAGCAGTTACCGTTAAAGGTCTTAAAGTGACCAAAGGCGCGTTGGCTGCAATTGAAGCTGCAGGCGGAAAAGTCGAGGAATAAATGGCTAAGAAAGGACCAGTACCAGCAGGGAATCAGAACGGCTTAGGCGAGCTTAAGTCGCGCCTGCTGTTTGTTCTGATTGCGATCGTTGTATACCGTATCGGTGCACATATTCCGGTACCTGGTATCAATCCTGATCGTCTGGCTCAACTCTTTGACCAGAATCAGGGCACGATCCTGAGCATGTTTAACATGTTCTCAGGTGGTGCGTTGGAGCGGATGAGTATTCTCGCTCTGGGCATCATGCCGTATATCTCTGCATCTATTATTATGCAGTTGATGACGGTGGTTAGCCCGACTCTGGAACAGCTTAAGAAAGAGGGTGAAGCTGGTCGTCGTAAGATCAATCAGTATACCCGCTATGGTACTGTTATCCTGGCGACTATACAGTCGTTTGGTATGGCGGTCGGTCTGGCTAATCAGGGTATCGCGTTCACTCCTGGTCTCAACTTCTACTTTGTAGCGGTTGTGACTCTGGTTGCGGGTGCGGTCTTCCTGATGTGGTTAGGTGAGCAGGTAACTGAGAGAGGTATCGGTAACGGTATTTCGATCTTGATCTTCGCTGGTATCGTGGCCGGTCTGCCTGGTGCAGTCGGTCAGTCCTTTGAAGCGGCACGTCAGGGTGATTTGAATATCCTGGCGTTGCTAGCCATTGCTGTGCTGGCGATTGCCACTGTGGGTTTTGTAGTGTTTATGGAGCGCGGCCAACGCCGTATCACCATTAACTATGCGAAGCGCCAACAGGGCCGTCGCATGTATGCTGCGCAGACGAGTCACTTGCCGTTGAAGGTCAACATGGCTGGGGTAATCCCGCCGATCTTCGCTTCAAGCATTCTGCTGTTCCCTGCTTCACTTGGCCAATGGTTTGGTCAAACTGAAGGTATGGAGCTGCTTCAGGATATCGCACTTGCGCTGGGCCCGGGTCAGCCGCTGTATATCCTACTGTTTTCTGTATGTATCATCTTTTTCTGTTATTTCTATACCGCGATTGTTTTCAATCCAAAGGAAGTAGCTGATAACTTGAAAAAGTCTGGTGCATTTATCCCGGGTATTCGCCCAGGGGAGCAATCTGCTAAGTACATCGATAACGTACTGGGCCGCCTGACACTGTTTGGCGCTCTGTACATCACTGCGGTATCTCTGATGCCTCAGTTCCTGGTTGTAGCCTGGAATGTGCCTTTCTACTTCGGTGGAACGTCGTTGCTGATCGTAGTTGTTGTTGTGATGGATTTCATGGCACAAGTACAGTCACATCTGATGTCCCATCAGTATGAATCCCTGATGAAGAAGTCGAATCTTAAAGGTGGTGGTGCTGGCCTGCTGCGCTAGCCCCTGCTATTTGGAGTTGATCATGAAAGTACGTGCATCTGTTAAAAAGATCTGCCGTAACTGCAAGATCGTACGTCGTAACGGTACTCTGCGGGTAATCTGCAAAGTTGAACCACGACACAAGCAGCGCCAGGGTTA
>JAGPUU010000309.1 GCA_018067325.1 Amphritea sp. | reverse complement strand
AATAGGCCTTTATTGCAAACACCGGATCCAAGTGTTGTTTTGCATGCCCTTATGGAGCAACGACACCCTCTTTATATTCAGGTTGCGGATGTTGTTGTGGATACTGAGCGTCGCAATCCTAAAGCAGTGGTCAATGATATAATTGCCGAGCTTCGCGCGCAGCAGATTGTTAAATAGAGATAAGCCCCACCATGCAAACACTGAATGTTGAACTCGGTGATCGTTCATACCCTATTTTTGTCGGAGCAGATCTGTTCCGAACTGAGCATTTAAAGCCCTATATCAAAGGCAACCAGATTCTGGTCGTGAGTAATGAAACCGTTGCTCCGCTTTATCTGGATCAGCTGAAAGCGGTCTTGCCACCGGTTCAGATCGACGAGGTTATTCTTCCCGACGGTGAACAGTTCAAAACGCTAGATCAGCTTAATGCTGTATATGATCACCTGCTTAAAAATCGTCATAACAGGACAACCACACTCATTGCATTAGGTGGGGGTGTTGTCGGTGACATGACGGGTTTTGCTGCCGCTTGCTATCAGCGTGGCGTTAATTTCATTCAGATTCCTACGACATTGCTTTCACAGGTTGACTCTTCTGTTGGAGGAAAGACCGGTGTGAATCATTCACTGGGAAAGAATATGATCGGTGCTTTCCATCAGCCCCAGGTTGTACTTGCCAGTGTTGATGTATTGCGTACGCTACCAGATCGTGAGCTTTCGGCCGGTTTGGCGGAAGTGATTAAGTATGGCTTAGTTTATGATTCAGAATTCCTTGATTGGCTTGAAGACAACATGTCTGGGCTGGTGGGTCGTGATTCAGTTTTACTTAGTCGGGCTATCTATCGCTCCTGTGAGCTTAAAGCTGAAGTGGTTGCGCAGGATGAGAAAGAATCAGGCATTCGGGCGCTGTTAAATTTAGGGCATACTTTTGGTCATGCCATAGAGTCCTGTCAGGGATATGGAAATTGGTTGCATGGCGAGGCGGTAGCCGTAGGTACTGTGATGGCTGCTGACCTTTCTCAGCGTCTTGGCTGGATAAGCAGTGAGGACTACGCGAGAGTAGTACACATATTTAAATTGGCGAACTTGCCGGTTGTTGCGCCCGAGGGAATGACTGCGGACGAATTTATGAGTCTAATGGCAGTAGATAAAAAAGTGATTGATGGGCAGCTTCGTCTGATTTTACTACGCTCTCTGGGAGGCGCAGTGGTTACTGACCAGTTTGATCCCAAGGCGTTACAGCAAACCTTAAACTATTTTACATCTTAAGGGCGTGATCAGATGGCTGAGATGAAAGGAAACGATGCGCTAGCGGATGCTTTTGCGAGTGCAGAGCAGCGTAAGAACTTCTTCTTTGAGCCAGCATCACGTCTCCAATTACTCGAAAAACTCGAGCACCTGAGTCGTTTCAGTGATTTTCTGTTATTAGTCTCCGGTCCTTCTGGATCAGGTAAAACTGTTTTGTTACAACAGCTTAAAGCTGTTGAGTCTGATCGTACCCTAAGGCTTTGTACTATAGATGCTGCCGAGAGCTGTGGTTTAAACGCTTTATTGGTCTCTTTAAGTCAACAGCTCAGCTCTGAGATCGATACCGAGACTGACAATCAGCAGATGCTTAATGCAATCTATGAGTTTTCTCAGGTTATGGCGGTTGAGCATATTCAGTGGTCGATTATCGTCGACAATGCTGATCAGTTTGAAAAGCCTGCACTACAATTGTTATTGCAGATGCTCAGCGATGCTCAGGGGTTACCGCTGAAGCCTCATTTGCTGATGGCTGTTGGTGAGGGTTTCGAGGCTAAACTACAAGCCTTTGATGAGTACTCGGTTCTTGAGGCCCAGGTGCATAATCATGAATTAGAAGCTTTTACGTTACCTGAAGCAAAAAAGTACTTATTACAGCGTTATAGTGCCTCAGCATCCCTGTCCGATAAGCAGTTGCAGGCAGTGTATGATGCATCTAAAGGTTATCCAGGTGGTTTGAATCAGCAGGCGGAATTGTTATTCCGCTCTGGCTCTGTCAGTAAGGTTCGTCAACCTGCTGCGATGACGAGAACATATCTGGTCAGTATTGCGGCGGTTTTGCTGTTGGTCCTATTTGGATCCTTATGGCAGTACTGGCCTGAAAATGAAAGCGAGAGTAATCGAACTCAAGTAGCGATTCAGTTACCGGTTGAAAAAGAAGCTGTTGCTGCTGAAGTATCTGAGCCTGTTAAGGACGTTAAGTTAAATCAACCAGCCGCTTATACTCCGACTACAATCGTTGAAAAAGAAAACCCTGCTGTGTCGGTAGTTAGCGAATCTGTATCGATTAAAGAAACTCAAGTTCGTTCTGAAATAGCTGTAGTAGAAACGATCAAGCCTGAAGTCGAGCGGCAGAAGGTGTCTATTGTTCAGCCGGTAGCGCAGGTATCTGTATTGTCTAAACCAGTGCCAAAGCAATTGCCGGAGAAAGTTATTCAGTTAACTCAGGATCCGGTTGTTAGCAAGTCTGTTATAGCTGCCAAGCCTATTGAGTTGCCGAAACCTGTCCCGAAGAAAGCGGTTAAAGAAGTCGTAGTTAAAGCAGATGTCTCTTTGACTGACTCAGAAGAGATGCTATTGAGTTGGCCTGCAACCGGTTATACCCTGCAGATGTTGGGCGCCGGAGTGAAAAGTAGCGCTGAGAAGTTCGTTCGTGCTCAGGCAGAGCCGCAGAAGTTTTACCTGTTTCAGACCCGTTATAAAAATAAACCCTGGTTTGTGGTAGTCTATGGTCAGTATAAGGATCGTGCTATGGCGCAGGCTGCTAGTAAATCTTTACCCGTTGCTTTGGCTAAACTAAAGCCTTGGGCAAGGACGATTCAGGGGATTCAAACGGATTTATCGACTAGAAAATAGTTTTTTTCGGTATTGTTTTTACTAACAAAATTTTCCTCTGTTCGCTTATAATTTGTCCTTCCTGGCCTCGCTGTGTAAAATACCTGTCCCTTTTTCCCTATAAACACAACTGTGTCTGGAAAATGACGGCTTTAATATATTGATAATTAAGAACTTTTTGGTGGGATTCGTTTATGAGCAAAGGTCTGTATCGCCCTGGTGAGTTCAAAGATAACTGTGGTTTTGGTTTGATGGCCCATATGCAAGGGGAACCAAGTCACGATTTGCTGTTGAAGGCGATTGAAGCACTTGCATGTATGACTCACCGTGGTGGAATCGCGGCAGATGGTAAGACCGGTGATGGCTGCGGATTGTTGATGCAGATGCCGGATACCTTTATGCGCGCGGCCGCGAAGAGCGAACTGGGTGTTGAATTGGGAGAGAACTATGCCGTAGGTATGGTCTTCCTGTCTAAAGAACCTGCGCAGGCTGATGCGGCGCGTGAAACTTTAAATAAAGAGCTGGCTGCTCAGGGATTGACCGTAGCCGGTTGGCGTATTGTGCCGACAGATGAAAGCTGTCTCGGCCCGATCGCTAAAGATACTCTGCCAAAGATTGAGCAGGTATTTGTTACAACAGATAAAACTGATCGTGAACTGGCTATCAGTGTTTATACCGCTCGTCGTAAGACGGAGATCGCTCTGACTGCGGATGAAGATTTCTATATCTGTAGTCTGTCAGATAAGGTTATCTCCTATAAAGGCCTGACTATGCCGGTCGATCTACCGGTATTTTATAAAGACCTGAGTGATGTGCGTCTGGAAACAGCGATCTGTACTTATCATCAGCGTTTTTCAACTAACACTGCACCGCGCTGGCCTTAGGCTCAGCCTTTCCGTCTGTTAGCGCACAATGGTGAGATAAACACCATTGACGGTAACCGTAACTGGTCCCGTGCCCGTTCCAGCAAGTTTGCAACTGAACTGCTACCGAACGTTGATGAACTTCAACCTATCGTTAACACTACCGGTTCAGACTCATCCAGTATGGATAACATGCTGGAATTTTTGCTAACCGGCGGTATGAACCTCTATCGTGCAGCGCGTATGATCGTACCGCCTGCATGGCAGAATGTTGATACCATGGACGCAGAGTTGCGTGCCTTCTATGACTATAATTCCATGCACATGGAACCATGGGACGGCCCGGCTGGAATGGTCATGACGGATGGTCGTTATGCTGTATGTATGCTGGACCGAAATGGTCTGCGCCCGTCCCGTTGGGTGATGACCAAAGATGGCTTCATCTGTACGGCGTCAGAAATCGGTGTATTTGCCTACAAGCCAGAAGATATTGTTTCTCAGGGTCGTGTTGGCCCGGGTCAGATCCTTTCTATCGATACTCAGACCGGTGAAGTATTACATACTGCTGATGTTGATGATCGGTTGAAGAAAGCGCAGCCATATAAGAAATGGATGCGTGAGAATGCGTTGCCGCTTGAACAGACCATGAATCTGACTGAAGAGTCTCAGTCTTTCTGTGAGATGACCCCGGAAGCGGTTAAAGCTCACATGAAGATGTTCCAGGTCACCTTCGAAGAGCGTGATCAGGTGCTCCGTCCACTGGGCGAGACGGCGATGGAAGCTGTTGGTTCTATGGGTGACGACAAGCCGATGGCGGTCTTGTCTTTAAAAGAACGTTCTGTCTATGATTACTTTCGTCAGCAATTTGCTCAGGTAACCAATCCACCGATTGATCCGCTGCGTGAAGCGATCGTTATGTCGCTGGAAACTTGTATTGGCGCTGAACGTAACGTTTTTGAAGAGTCTCCAGAGCATGCGCGCCGCGTAATTCTGACGACTCCGGTATTGTCTGCCAGTAAATTCCTGCGCTTAAAGAATAATACGGTAGAAGGTTTTGGTGTCGCACAGATAGAGCTGAACTATGATCCTGCAGTGATGGATCTGAAGGCTGCTATCGAGTCAGTTACCGATCAGGCAGTACAGCTGGTACGCGATGGTAAGGTTATCCTTATCTTGTCTGACTTTGCGATTGAGAAGGGTAAGTTACCGATCCATGCCTCTATGGCAACAGGTGCAGTGCATCACCGTCTGATTAATGAAGGCTTGCGTGCTGATGCGAATATTGTGGTTGAGTCTGGCACCGTCCGTGACCCTCATCATTTCGCTGTGTTGTTTGGTTTTGGTGCGACTGCTGTATATCCATACCTGGCGTACAGGGTTCTAACAGATCTCTGCGCGACGAATGAACTGCAGATGAACTGGCTTGATAGCCATGAGAACTATCGTAAAGGTATTAACAAAGGACTGATGAAAATCCTGTCTAAGATGGGTATCTCTACCGTTGCTTCATATCGGGGCGCGCAGTTGTTTGAAGCGGTAGGTATTAGTTCTGAAGTTGTTGATCTTTGTTATACCGGTGTAGCCAGTCGAATTGAGGGCGCTGATTTCAGCGACTTCCAGATAGATCAACAGGCGCTATCTGAAGAAGCCTGGGTTGCCCGTAAGAAGATTAAACAAGGCGGTCTGCTGAAGTATGTGCATGGTGGTGAATACCACGCTTACAACCCAGATGTGATCCGTACTATTCACTCTGCTGTTCGTAGTGGTGATTCTGCTGATTATCAAGAATATGCAGATCTTGTGAACAAGCGCGGAGTCGCTACTATCCGTGATTTGTTGGGACTGAAAAAAGACGCTAAGTCGATTCTGCTGA
>JAGPUU010000283.1 GCA_018067325.1 Amphritea sp. | reverse complement strand
GACGTTACCCTTTTGCTTTGTCAGCGCCCACAGCTGTGCTGGCGGCTCTGATTACACTTCCTACCTGAGTACCTAAGATGATCATCAGCCTTATACAAGTCGGTGGTTTACGATGGCTTCCATCCGGAAGTTTAGGAGGATTGGGAGTCTTAAGTTTAATGTGTATTTATTGTTTCTATATCTATATCTAGGTGTAATGTATTTATCTAAAACGAACCTGATTTAAATATAATAAGTCTTTTTAAACATCGAGTTATCCATTAGGTGTAGATCAATTCACAGCGGGTAGGGCTGGTGTTACACTGCTTTCAAATTCTACCTCTTGATTAAGGACATGATCATGAACCGTGTAACCACTATATTTATAAGCTTGGCACTCTGCTTATCAACTCTCACTGTTCAAGCAGCAACCCAGGACGAGATTGATGAGGCACTCCAGCTACTTCGTAATTCATCTAGTAATCTAGTTGAAAGCTTTACTGACAAAGAAGCTGCAGAGATGCTTCAAAGTGAGGGCTATGGTTCAGTCGAAATTGTTAAGCCAGGCAAGATCCGCTTCAAAGCCGAGGGTAAAATTAGCGTGCTGAACCTCTACGAAGATGGCGATATGCGCATGTATTTTGGTTCAACCGGCGTTGAATTGACCTATAAGGCTATAAACGAATGGAATCGAACTACTCGCCTATCTCGCGCCTACCTTGATAGTGATAAAGATATTACTCTTGAGACTGACCTACTGGCCACCGCAGGTATAAATAAAGCGATGGTTCTCGCAATGGTCAAAACATTTGTAAATACATCAGTGCCGCGCTTTATCAAGTTTGCTAAAGAAAACGATCAAAGCTGAGCCTGATAACTTTCAATAAAAGCCACCTTCTGGGTGGCTCTCTTCGAAGCCCCTCCGCCTTAAAACAATATTTTCTATATCCACTCCATAGCTGTTTAATTCTATTAGTTGGTAGCATGAATGTACGACTGAACAGACTCTGCTAAGTGGCCTGATAAGAATCCAACGTCACCTAGTCTTAAAAACAACAAACAACAAGGAACGCCTTCTATGGCTGCATGGAATCAAGACCTGTATACCAAGACTTGGTGCTTTGCTTCAGAAGCGCACTTGGGGCAGCTGTTACCCGGTAGTAATATTTCCTATATTAATCATCTGGGTAATGTAGCGCAGGAGGTCATGGCAGCATTGGCTAATGGAATTGAGGCTGATCAGCCTGATCTGGCCCTTCAATGTGCACTGCTACATGACACGATTGAAGATACAGACTGTACCTTCGAACAGGTCTGTGAGGTTTTTGGATTAGATGTAGCAAATGGGGTTATGGCCCTGAGTAAGGATGCTTGCCTTTCTTCAAAAGAGGAGATGATGGTTGATAGCTTAATTAGGATTAAACAACAACCGAAGGAAGTGTGGATGGTAAAGCTTGCTGATAGAATTTCTAATCTTCAGAAGCCTCCATCCCATTGGAATCAAGAAAAGATGCAGCGCTATAAGCAAGAAGCCCAAAAAATTCATGATGCCTTAGGAGGCGCAAGCCCCTTTCTGGCGCATCGCCTACAATGCAAGATTGATGATTATGATAGGTATATGTCCTAGATAAAGGGATCACCCTGAGCAACAGACCACGAAACCGTTGCTCATCCAAATGTGAAACAACAAGGGGAACCAGTGATCATGCTGCTTCCTCTTTGTCTTTTACTGTCTCCAGATCAGTGTGCCGAACGTTCTGGTCACAGTGCCGCAGCATTAACCACTGTGGCCGTGCTCTCGCCGGGTTATGATGGGGTCTGGAGATCGTTGCTGTGTGAGCGCCCCAGAGCTCTCCGCGTTACTAACAGCCTAGTCGAGAGTTAATCTCAGTACTGTGCTTCAAACGCTGCGGCAATTCAAAGCCCACAGATGCGTTCACCTGTTTCAGTGAGGTTGTTGTCTGGCAGTAATCGTCATTACGTCCGGCACTTTGTTGCATGATGAAAGCAGCTGTCTTGCCTGACTTATCATAAACAACCTTGAAGTAAGCTGATGGCACTTGATGCTCTTCATCGGCACCGGGCATTGATGTCATGTCAGTCTCGTAGATAGGCCCAGTGATCACGAAGAGAGACTTCCTGAAGCTCACGGCATTACGAACAGCTACTTCTAAGTTCTTCCATGGACCTTGATTGAGGTCTTTGTCTTGCGGTGTGATGTTGCTCAGATAATTAAGCTCTGACCAGTGGCGGGAGCCCGCAAACGATGCCAGTGGTGCCTGATGGCCTCTATCCGCTTGAAGTGCTGATGAGCTTGCCCCTTTATAATCTGAAGCTTCGAGTGTTTCTGTCTCGCCAAGAAGAGGATCAACAGCCCACTTCCGGCCCGGAGTGTCACCAAAGTTAACAACATCGACTTCGTACGAGACCCAATCAGCAAACTTAGTTTGTGGGTTGTTAGAAAACGCATACAGATGTCCAAACACCAGATCATTGTTTGTTTGGTTTGACGGACAACCCAGTGGGCAGTGAACAGAGAGAACATCTGCTGATGCGTTGAAGGTTACGATTGCGAAGAGTATGGCGGTGTTGATGAACTTCATTATTGTCTCGGCGTATTAGGTCAGTCGATGTTGGTGTAATCTGGGTAGCTGGGAGTTTAACGTCAATCGTTGTCTGTGGCACGCTCTTGTCACAGTTGAGGGGCGTCGGTTGCTGTGATTGTTTTACTGCCGGATTTTAGTGTGTGTGATGGAATCTTAGCGTGAGACTGAAGAGATGAGTTGTAAGCTTATTAAAAATTTCATAAGATCTACTTTGATTTATACAGAAACAGTTCACAGCTCATTAGAGTTAGAGAGCAGCATTAACGATAAGAACCCTATCAGGGAATTATCGAGGCCGGCAGCCTTTGTTGCTCGATGTTAAGCATAGCTTACATGGTGATACTAAATTGGGGGCTATTCCATCGGGAAGTCCGGTTCGTAAACAGGTGGCCTATACCTGGCGTACGGCATCAATTTTAGTAAAGGTGTCACCATGCCCGTTAAAAATGTTACCCGTACCCCTGATGCATCCCAATACTACAAAAATGTTTCTTTTGAGACGCTTGCCGCCAGCTGGTTCTCCAGTGATGGTTGGGAGGTTCTCATGCCGCTTGTGGATCACGGCATGAAGACTGATCTAGTCATTGCAGATCAATCAAACTTCTATCGCATCCAGATTAAAACTATTGATGCTGTAAGCGAAGAAGTAATGGTTGAGAATAAGTGGGGAGATGTGAACATAGATTTTATAGTTTACTTTGCACGAAATTCTAACTGGGGTTATATCGCTCCGACATTCAATGAGAGTCGAAAGAGGTTGAATTCGAAGGGACATGTTAGATTTCATCAGGATCAAAAGCCTTTCATAAAAGCATTCGCTCAAATTTAGGCACGCTCTGGTCACAGTGCCGTTGCATAAATCGCTGTGGCCGCGTATCCTCCGGTTTTTGGTGTGATCACGGAATAGTGATAAGGTCTGGAGATCGTTGCTCTGACGGCTTCTTAGAGCTTTTGATACTCGGTTTCCGATCCTGTTGGTCGGGGGTTCGAATCCCTTCAGGCGCGCCAAATAAACGTTATTTATAACGTTCTGATTCCATACTGAATCTTTCAGCATGGTCACAGTGCCGCTATAGCTCAGTTGGTAGAGCAACTGACTTGTAATCAGTAGGTCCCGAGTTCGACTCTTGGTGGCGGCACCATTTCTTCTTTAACTTCCCCAAAGTTTTTTGATTGTTTGTCTCCGGAGGAATGTCTTTCTCAGTTCGCCAGTACGTTTGCCCGTTCATCACTTTCACGATTATTTCGGCCTGATTTCTGCTGCCCGTTTTTATGAGCAAATTCCTTAGATGAAAACGAACGGCTACTTCTTAGTATCGTTGTCTTTGATGAAGGCTTATCGGCAAGTGCGATTTTGGTAAACTTGAAGCTGCTTGGCTGTGCCTAGCAGTAATAGGTGGGACGTCCTTTGGAATCGATACGACAGCTGGTTGTTGATCCTGTGCCGCATTTATTGCCTAAAGCTGAATGATAGGAGTCTAATGTAGGGTATTAGGTGGAGTGGAGAAGTACCTCGCCTAGACGTATAAGATACAGGGTGTCATTTCGGTCGTTCTATCAAGTCTTGGGTTATTTTTATCTGACCATTTGTATGATAATTAAATGTAAGACTTATGACTTCGTGATCTTGTAATTGAGCTATCTTAAATTCCTTGTAAGGAATTAATTTATCTTTAGTTTCTTTTTGCATTAAAACGAGCTTAGTCGGTGGATTGTCACTGTCATATGGAAGCGCGCAAGCTGGATGGCTGTCATATGGAAACGCATAAGGTGGGTGGCTGTCAGGGGAGAGATTATGTGAACTTCGAATTACCCAAAACTTCTGATTATATAATAAAAAGAATAACTGGAATGAGTGTGGCAGTGCCAGTTCAAGGTCCTGCGATTCAGGTACTGTAAGTAGTTTTTTTCGCCCGTTTTCACCGTAGTGTGCAAATAAAGTAAGGCTATGGGGTGAAATGTCGATCAGGACATAATCCTTTCTTTCTCCATTGAGAATAGCGTTCATACATTTGAGTCCGGCATCAGCCGGGACGTAATTATTCATCTGGGTTTGGTCAAGAGGTGTTTGTGAAAAACACCCATCAAGTTGGCTATGTAGGAAATCAACCTCGCCATAGATGAAGCTGTGTTTTATATCTTTAGCGTTGAGCTTGTGGGCTGTTAACAGGGTTTTAAGTTGAGAAGCTAATTGATATTTTTCCAGATCCAGAGCGCATGAAGTAATCTCAATATACCCTTCTAGGGATATTTCTCCGTGATCATTTTCCTCTGTGTAATCGGAGATTTCTGCAATACATATATGCACCTTCTCCTGATAGCAGCCGATGATGATGAGAGGGTATTCTCCCTCTCCGAACCAGAGGTGGGCGCCTATTGCTGTTGCGACATTTAGCGACAAGGGCTTTAAACGTAAACTAAGCTCTTCAGCTGCCTGTAATAGTTGATCTAACGCTGCCAGAGAAAAATCATTTGGGACAAGTACGCTTTGGTTTTTATGCCCGGTGAGCATGGCCTGTTGGAGGATAGGGTACCAATCGTTAGGGTCCTTAAAGAGATATTCAAACTCCTTCATCTTACTTCTGCCGGCGCTTTGAAAAAAATGGGCCGCTTAACGCGAGGGTGCTAAGTGCTAATGTGATCGCAGGAAATCCAGTACTAGACATTGAGCATCCTTGTCGTTAGATAGGGTAAGTGAATGAAAAATAATGAATCATTAGAACTTTAAGTACCAGTTTAGTTATAGAGCACTTTGGTTGAGATGAAAATAGTATTGTTCTCTTAAAGTGATTATGACTAAAAAGAAGAGGCGTACTTAAATTAGCTATAGATGATGTGAGAAATCAGACCTGGATAGGTGGGTGGTTTTAGAAGAAAAGTGCATGAGGAAAAACCGTTAAGAAGAGAGCTTTTGGGGTTGTTTTGCACTCAACTTATTAATTTGTTGGTCGGGGGCGAATCCCTCCAGACGTGCCATAGACGCCGGTTTTCCCGAAGTGTGCATCAGTTATGGTTAAGCAGCGTAAAGCTCGGTAGGGAGTTCGTGCGGGGCAAGAGTTCTGGGGTTGTTCAGGGTTCCAGAAATGTAGAGAGATACTGATCTCTGACGGGGGGCTGTTTTCGATTCTATTAAAGTATTTACCCAGTGTAGCGAAAATAATCTTATCAGTTAATCGAGGTGTCTAGCTAGCAGCGCATCATCTGCTGCATAACAAGATGTGATCGCCGTTTGTTTACTAAGCACCTGGGTTTTCGGGTGCTACGTTGAATAACTCGTCAGTTATCCAGGGAGCCTGAGCCTGTAGTCTGGGTAAAATGTCTTTGGCGAGGATCGATTGAATCGACGCTGCGATTTTTCCTGGGATAGCTCCCAACTCTCCTTTGCGCGCAATCAGATGAATAGTTCTGGAGTGGCGGCTGTTACCCAACTCTACTACCTTAACTCCTGAGCCTTCATCTGAGGCATGTAGCGTCTGAGCCAGGCAGGTCGCCGTTAGAATGGCCCATCCGTGCCCGTCTCTCACGAAGCTCATCAAGGTATGAGTATCATCGGTTTCATAGCGTACGTTAGCCTGTATTTGCATACGCCGCAGCACGACTTCACTGAATCGACCAATACTCGCATCACGACCATACTTGATCATGGGCCAGCGGGCAGCGAGGTCTTGTAGCGAAAAGTCTGAGTCGCTCATGTGTTCACTTGAAACGGCAAGCAACATAGGATCACGGAACACAGCGAAGCGCTCAAGTCCTTCCACATCGGCCAGGGGCTCGTCTGATACCAAGACGTCTATTTCCCGATTGAGGAAAGCCTCAGTCATTCCTGAGGTCAGTCCGCTACGGAGGGTAAGCCGTTCCGTCTGGTGACCAAGCGCACCTATAAGCTTGCTGCCAAATATCTCTGCACATGAGGTGATAAACCCCAAGCGACACTGCACCAGACCCTTGTCAGCTGCTTCGCGAACAGTTGCGATAAGCCTGCGCAATTCGCCCAGAATAGCGTCAGCATTCTTTTTGAGTACGTGTCCAGCTATCGTGAGCCGTACAGGGCTGGTACGGCGAACCACCAATTGAGTGCCGACCAGTGTTTCCAGCTGTTTGAGAATCTGGGATACCGCAGGCTGGGTGACACCGAGACGCTTCGCCGCTTCGGTCATGGACCCAGCTTCAGCAATAGTAACGAAAGAATTAAGAGCGTGGGTATCGATCAAGCGTCCATCTTTCATGGTGTGTCCTGTGTCTGAATCTCTTCTTAAATAAATATTATTTATATTGAAGGTAATTTTAGCTTAATTAGCATATCTAATGAAGACAAATGAATATTCAGGGGGCATTATTATCTCGCACTTGGGCAGGCAGGGTGCTAATAGCCCTTGTCTGTCCATCATCTGGCAAGCTCAACAGGAGAGTAGACGTGATTTTTCCGCAATACGATGGTCGCTGTGGCTGGTATGAGCTATTGGACTCAGTTTCTGAGTTCTCTGCGCTTAACGATGACACCGTATTTGACACCGTTGTCATTGGCGGTGGCTTTGTCGGCACGGCTGCCGCGCGTCGCCTCGCCGAAAATTGTCCAGATGATAAAGTGCTATTGATCGATGCATTGAAAGTCGGTCAGGGCGCTTCGGGACGCAACTCTGGCTTTGTAATTGACCAGCCTCACAAGCGCGACCTCGAACGTGCCGATGATGTATTCAAAAACAAGATTATTCAGCTCAATCGGGCAGCGATTGAGTACCTGGAGCATCAGATCGATCATTTCGGAATTGACTGTCAGTGGTCGAGGGTTGGTAAGTACCAGGGCGCGGTGGGCCCGCGCGGTGAAAAATACCTTAACAACTACGAGGAGCTTCTGCGCAATTCTGGAGAGACTTATGAGCGATTGTCTAAAGCAGAAGCTCAAGCTGTTTTTGGCACTGACTACTACAATGCAGCAATCTATACTCCCGGTGGTACTCTTGTGCAGCCAGCGGCTCTTATGCGTGGCTTGGCGGATTCGTTACCAGCCAACGTTCGGGTTGTCGAAAATACACCGGTGTTGGAGATCTGCCGTCAATCCAACGGTTTTAAACTGAAGACTCGTAAGGCCACTATCACCTGCAAACAGCTTATTGTCGCAACGAGCATCTTTACGCCGGAGCTGGGGTTCATGAAAAACCGAATTTTGCCGGTGATGACCTTTGCTAGCATGACGCGTCCCCTGACCGATGCAGAAATGTTGCTGTACGGCGGCCAGTTGGACTGGGGTATGACACCAGCAGATCATGCAGGCACAACCATGCGTATGACCGAGGATCGTCGGCTGATTATTCGCAACTCGTACCGCTATGCTCCGGATTACAACACCCCCGCTGCCGTTATCCCTACTATTCGAGAGCAACACCGCGAAGGTCTGGACCATCGTTACCCGAAGCTAAAGCATGTCAATATCGAGTACACCTGGGGTGGTGCAACCAGTCTGTCAGCCAATTTTGAGACCTATTTTGGCAAACTTGAAGAAGGTATCTACTCATCTGGCTGCGACCAGAGTGTCGGCGCCGCACGAGGAACAATTTCGGGCATGATGCTGGCTGATATGCTGTCAGGCAGGCATAGCGAACTGCTCACCAATATGCAGGAGGTATCGGGGAACCCCTCACGCTTACCTCCCAAACCGCTGCTTCGAATAGGCGTGCCGCTGCGTATGGCAATGGCGCGGCTGGCGAGCCGGACGGAAATATGATATCCGGTGCTTCATAATATTCGTGCGGAATGCGCGAGCTAACAACACAACTCAAAATAAATCTAAATAAGTGAGAGGCTAAATGAATATACTCAATATTACAAAGGTGCTGGCTATTTCTGCTGCTGTCGTCTTCTCTATGGCAACAACCGCCGACACCATTAAGCTGAAGATGGCCACCGATACCGGATCCAAAGGCTCTCCGACAGGCGATGCTCTTGATAACTGGGCTAAACTGATCCAGCAAAAGACGGCCGGCACACCTGATGAAATCAAGATCAACATCTTTTATCAAGA
>JAGPUU010000074.1 GCA_018067325.1 Amphritea sp. | reverse complement strand
AGTAATGCTGAGCTGCAAGCGCGGCTGAGTCAGCTGTCTGATACTGGATCAATTGCGCTGTCTGAACTGCCGCAAGGCGAACAGCAACGTGGGTTGTTTGATCAGCCACAACCCGAGCTTCCGGAGTATCAAGCGCGACAGTTTAATCGGCGGTTACGTCGAGACTGGCGTATCTCAAGTTACTCGGCGCTTGTTAGTCATCACAGCACTGCGCCGCCACTTCCTGGACTGGATCTGGAGGTTATAGATGAGCAGGATCTGCCAGCGGTTGAGCAGGATGAAGCGGTACACAATATTTTCAATTTTCATAAAGGGGCTCAAGCGGGTACCTTTCTTCATGAGTTGTTTGAAGAGATCGACTTTACCGATCATCGGAACAATCTTACACCGCTGTTAGAACAGAAAAGTCAGGTTGCCGGCTACGAAGAACACTGGATTCCGGTGCTGGAACAGCTGCTCGATGATGTGCTTTATACCCGATTGTCATCTACCTGGTTGGCGCCAGAGAAGGCTCCATGTTTGGCGGATATCGCTAATGCTAAGAGATTAGTTGAGATGGAGTTTATGCTTCCATCTCAAGGGCTTACTGCTAATAAGTTAAACCAAATTATACGCCTGCATGATCCGCTATCTAGGCCGGCGGGTGATCTGGTGTTTGATGATTTGAAGGGGATGTTGAAGGGATTTATCGATCTGATATTTGAGTATCAGGGGCGCTATTACATTCTCGATTACAAATCGAACCACTTAGGTAGCCAGCCGGAAGATTACACTGTTGAGGCTCTTGAAGTCGCGATGCTGGAGCATCGCTACGATCTTCAGTATCAGCTTTATACCTTGGCTCTGCACCGCCTGTTGCAAACTCGGTTGCCTGATTACGATTATGAGATACATTTCGGAGGGGTGTTTTATCTCTTCCTGCGGGGGATGAAAGCTGACTCTGCCGGGAGTGGCGTTTTCCACTGTCGACCAGCACTAGAGCTGGTTGAGCAATTAGACCAGTTATTCAGGGAGGGGCGCTAATGCAGCTGCTGCAACAGTTACGTCAACAGCAATTGGTTCGTCCGCTGGATGTGCAGTTCGCCCGCTTTATCAGGGATGAGGAGTTGTCGATCAGCGGTCAGGCTGAGGTAAGCGATGCTTTACCGTTATTGGCGGCGTTGGTGAGTTTGCAGTTGGGGCGAGGAGAGGTCTGTCTGCCGCTAAATGGCTGGGGTCCGTTAATGGAAAACTGGCCCACTGTCTTGCGTAAACCAGCTGAACAACTGTTGCAGGGGCTGTCCGAGAGCGCTCTGATTGGCTTTTCTGTAATTACGGATGGACAACAGGAAGCGCCATTGGTGCTGAGTAATGGGCGGCTCTATCTCTATCGATACTGGCTTTACGAAACCGAAGTCGCAGGACGAATCCAACAATTAACGGCCCCGATCTCTCTGAACCGGGACAGTATCAAAGCAGGGCTAAGGCGATTATTTGTTGATAAGCAAGCCGGTGAAATAGATTGGCAGCAGGTGGCCGTTGCGATAGCGATTAGCCGTCGCTTTAGTGTCATCAGTGGCGGTCCGGGAACCGGTAAGACCACTACTGTCGCACGTTTGTTGGCACTCTACACCGAGTCATTTAGCCAGCAGATGCAGCGTGCGCCACTGATTAAGTTGGCGGCTCCGACCGGAAAAGCTGCTGCCCGGTTGAGTGAATCTCTGGCCAGTGCACAGGAAGCGCTCCCGGTTAGCGATGCTATTCGCGCAATGATTCCTAACCAAGCAGTGACACTTCATCGTTTGTTGGGGCCGCGGCCGGACAGTAAAAACTTTCGGCATAACGCTGAGAACCCACTGCATTTGGATCTGCTGGTGGTTGATGAAGCATCAATGATCGATCTGCCGATGATTTACCGTCTGCTAGCGGCACTGCCTCCGCAAGCGCAATTGATCATGATTGGTGACCGCGATCAGCTGGCCTCGGTTGAGGCGGGCAGTGTACTGGGTGATATCTGTGCCTGGGATAGCCAGGAAGGGGCTTCAGGTCAAGGTTCAGGAGAGGCTTCTGAAGAGCGGCCAGGACTGTGTTACAGCCCAGAGCAACTGGATTATCTTCAGCAGGTATGTGAACTGCCCGTTCCGGCATCAGGGCCGGGAGACAGCCCTGTTGCAGATGCTCTGGCGTTGTTGCGCCGCAGTTATCGTTTTAATGAGAACAGCGGTATAGGTCATCTGGCCAGGGCGGTAAACAGAGGTGACGGTCTGGGGGCGATGCAACTGTTTGATCAGAGTTGGCGCGATATTCGTTTTATGGCGCTCTCAGATGTGGGCTATGGGGAGATGGTGTCAGAGGTATGTGAAGGGTACGCTGTCTACCTGAAATACCTGCGACAGGGCTCTGAGCCCAGCTTGTTACTCAAAGCTTTCAATCAGATCCAGTTGCTGGCGGTAGTAAGGCAGGGGGCTTATGGCGTTGATGGGCTTAATCAGGCCGTGGAAGAGCGCCTGCAGCGACAGGGGCTGATTAACCTTTCTGGAAACTGGTACATAGGCCGTCCGGTAATGATTACCCGCAATGACTATCAGTTAGGCTTATACAACGGAGATATCGGTATCACGGTTGCTGATGCGGATGGCCGCTTACGGGTTTGGTTCGAACTATCAGATGGGGAGATGAAAGGGGTACTGCCGGGTCGGTTACCCGAACATGAGACGGTGTACGCTATGACAGTACATAAGAGTCAGGGGTCTGAGTTTGATCAGGTAGTGATGATATTGCCTGCAGAAGATACGCCATTGTTGACTCGTGAGCTGATCTATACCGGTATCACCCGTGCCAGATCAAAATTTACCCTGCAGGCAACACCTCAGGCGCTGATCAGAGGAAGTCGCCGACGCACAGAACGGGCCAGCGGGTTAAGCTGGCGTCTGTGGCATGCTGCCGGGACTTCTGAAGTAATCAGTTGATTAAGCCTTAGCTTCTTCTGCATCAACAAAGGCTGCAAACTCGGTGAATCCGCCGAGGTGTTCTTTACCGTGAAATATCTGAGGTACGGTATCAACAGGCTTGCCGACTGTTTTCTCGAGATCTTCTTTGGTGATTCCTTCGTCGTGGATATCGATGTAGCGGTGGTCGATATCCTTCATTTCACATAATTGCTTAGCTCGGGTACAAAATCCGCAGCCTTTACGGCCAAATATAGTAATTCGTTGCATATATTGCTCTCCTTAAATCTGTTTGAATGTATTGAAACAGGTTAAGAAACACAAGACCAATTGCCTTTTTTAATGTTTTAGATAGGTAGAGGTTATCGTTGTGGCATTCTTGGTTTAAAATGGTAGTGATACAGAGACGAACGGGTAGCGTTGTGCCAGAGAATATTCCGATCCACCGGCTAAAAGATATGCCGGTTTTTGGTGGATTGCGTGAAGATATCGTCAAGCAGATACTTGAGGGTAGTCATTACGTTGAGCGTAAAGCTGGAGAGCCATTCTTTCTTGAAGGAGAGCGTGGTGATTCCTCTTTTATCGTTGAGACGGGCAGCGCAGCCCTTTTTAAACTGGGTGAATCAGGACAGAGTCATCAAATACGTTCTTTCCTGCCGGGTGAATGCTTTGGGGCTATGGCTTTGCTAGGCGTCTATCCCCGTAGTGGAGTTGTTAAAGCGCTGGAGACTTGCCGTGTCGTAGAAATCAAGGCGGACCAGCTGTTTACTGTTTATCAGACTGATCCTGAACAATACCTTCTGATGTTTATGAATATGGCCCGCGATCTAAGCCGACGGTTGAGAGATACCGATGACCAGCTGGTCGTCAATCTTGATGAACAGGCTCATTCAGATTAATTTGCAGTAATGTCAGATTGACCCAGTTTATAAAAGATAGATATTAAAAAGGGTAGCCATTGGCTACCCTTTTTTAATGCGTTCGCTATTACTGAGAAGTACCAGAGCTCTTTACCAAGTGTCGTGACGTTTTCTGCGTTTTGGCAGATAAGGGATCATCAGACCTAGTATTAAGCCACCGAAAGCGACTAAACCACCGTAAGTGAACCAGCGCATCAGATTGCTCTCGTCCATACCATTAATCGTTCTGTTGAGGCTAACGATCTGTTCTTCAAGGGCTGATACCTTGGCGGCATTTCCTTGGTTTT
>JAGPUU010000254.1 GCA_018067325.1 Amphritea sp. | reverse complement strand
GCGAGGAATGATAGCTGCCGAACTCCGAACAGGTGTAAAAGTGATCAGTGGTTAATACCGTCACATGTCTGTTGTCGCCACAAAGCAGTCTGTTCTAAGGGACATGATGCTCCTACTCTTTAGCTACACAGAAACCTATCTACAAAGACTAGTCGATTCAGAGTGAGCAATTTTCTCCAAGCAATCTTTTTAACTTCCTTCTATGCTAAGCCTAAGTCCGTATAAGGTTAGTGATGTGTGAAACGGTGAATAGTTCGAAGCGCACCTAGTACACCGTAAGTCGACGTTCGTTGGAAAATTGCTAAAAGTATAATTTGGAGAAGAGCGCATGGCACTAGAACTTTATACATGGGCAACGCCCAATGGGCATAAACCTCAGATTTTGCTAGAAGAATTAGGCGTTGAATATGATGTGCGCCCAGTTAATATTTTTGAAGGTGAACAATTTACTGAAGCATTTGGGAAGCTAAACCCAAATAGACGTATCCCGGTGCTCGTTGACAGTGATGGAGATAAGCCGCTGACTGTTTTTGAGTCTGGGGCAATCTTACTGCACCTTGCAGACAAGTTTGGCCGTTTTATTTCCAAAGATCCGCATGCTAGATCGGCAACTATTCAATGGCTTATGTGGCAGATGGGTGGTTTGGGGCCAATGTTTGGTCAAGGGCAGCACTTTTCAACATATGCACGTGAGAAACATCAGTATTCTATCGACCGTTATACACAAGAGGGGGAACGACTCTTAATGGTTATGGAAACCCAGCTGAGTCAAACTGAATACCTAGCGGGTGAATATTCTATTGCTGATATAGCTTGTTTTCCTTGGATACGCGTTCACAAGATGGTAAATCTTAGTCTTGAGGGTAAACCTAATGTGAAAAACTGGTATGGAAAAATGCGTAATCGCGCTGCAGTGGATCGAGGCCTAAATGTGCTGCGGGAAGTCCTCACTGGAGTACCAAACACAGACCATGCCCATGACATTATGTTCGGCAAATCTCAATTTAAAAACCGCTAACTCAAAGAGCTATCTTATGATCGAGATAAGTGGTGCTGCGGACACATTTTTTACAGTTTCGATATGGCTAAATTCGATCTTTTTGATCAACCACTCATGGCGTGCCATTACAGCGATAGTAGTCGGTAGCATGGGTGTAGCAGCTCGCATACAGTTAAATTTGAACTGTAGCGACGAAGTATAAAAACCATCTATTGGTGTGTTCTTTGTGTTTGTAAGTCAGAGAATAAAAAATCTGGGGTAGCTGTATACAAGATAAAACAGGAATGAGTGTATGCCCCGGTGAATAACGAAATTACTTCGTTAAGAATCAGCGAAGGGGAAGTTGCTGAAAACAGATCTGGTCGACACCACTCTTTATGATGCACCTCTGCTCCAAATGTTCTTGCATGGGGTACGTTCTCTGAATATCATTAATATATTAACTACCGGTCAGTGCATCAACAGCAGGACCATAAGCTAGGAGGATCGCGTAATGCAATATCATCTGAATGGGTTCAAACCCGGTAATTACCAGGTTCCCGATGAGGCTAGAAAGCCTTACCCCGAGCCACCGATTGTGGACCTACCTAATGAAGTAGACGTCCTGATTATCGGCACCGGCCCTGCAGGCTTGACCATGGCAAGGCAGTTATCTGAGTTTTCTGATATTAAAACATGCATTGTTGACATGGAATCCGGCCCCTTGCTGTTTGGGCGGGCAGACGGTATCTCATGTCGTACCATGGAGATCATGGAGGCCTTTAATAGTAGTGAAATGGTGGTTAAAGAGACCTACCAGCTGAAACAAAACACATTCTGGGAGCCGGATGAGGCCAATCCTGAGAACATCAAGCTTACGCACAAGATCGCCGATGCCCGGGCTGGGCTTTCAGAGTTTACGCACGGCATTGTTAACCAAGCACGCCTGCATGAGCTGCTGGTTGATGGCATGGAAAGATCGGTCACCCACCTCAGTCCTCATTACAGCCGTGAACTGGTTGAGATGAAGATTGACGAAAGCCTCACCCAGGATCTTGATGCCTACCCTATAACGGCAACCTTCAAGCGAATCGACGACGCAGGAGCCGGTAAAACCGAAACGGTTAAAGCGCGTTATATTGTTGGCGGTGACGGTGCCAGAAGTAACGTTCGCAGAAGTATGAATATCCCTCTGGAAGGTGATTCTTCCAACAAAGCGTGGGGCGTCATGGATATTCTGTTGAACACGGACTTTCCAGATATCCGCGTTAAGAGCTTTATTCAGTCAAAAAAACACGGTGCGGTTATGACCATCCCGCGTGAAGGCGGCTATCTATGCCGGTTCTATGTAGAGCTGGATCTGCTTGGCAAAGACAAGCGTGCTAAGGATGTCAAACTGACCGAGCAAGACCTCATCGCCAAAGCTCAGAAGATTTTTCACCCCTATACACTGGATGTAAAAGAAGTGGCTTGGTGGTCAATCTATGAGGTGGGCCAACGTATTGCGGAGCGCTTTGATAATCGCCCAGTGGGTAGTTCAGAGGATATTATTCCTCGTGCATTTGTTGCCGGCGACGCCTGTCACACGCACAGCCCCAAAGGCGGATGGGGTTTGAATACCTCGCTACCTGACACCTTTAATCTGGGCTGGAAGCTGGCTGCCGTGCTTCAGGGCAAAAGCCATCCAAAGTTGCTGAGTACTTACGGTACGGAGCGACGCAAAGTGGCGCAGCAGTTAATCGACGCCGACCGTGAGCTGTCCAGGCTGGTAGCTACTCGCCCCACTTCAGGTGATGGCTCAGAGCAGTCAAGTGTTGACACGGCCAAGATCGAGGCCTTTATGCAGCGACAGAGCGGTTTTGTCTCCGGAACATCGATTGAATATTATCCGTCGTACATTTGCACAGGTCAGAAGAACCAGCATTTGGCCACTGGCTTTAACATTGGCCAGCGCTTCCACTCGGCCGAAGCAACTCGCGTGGCCGACGGTAGAAGCCAGCACTTGGGGCACTTAGTCAAAGCGGATGGTCGTTGGAGGATCTTCCTGTTTGGCGATACGCAAGACCCCACAGACCCTTCGTCAGCTGCATATCAATTCATCGACTTCTTGGCCAACGATGAGTCTTCACCGGTGCAAAAATACACACCGGAAGGCGCTGATATTGACTCGGTCTTTGATACTTATGCTGTATTTCAGCAACAGGGTTTGGCGATGCACGACATGCATGACTACCTGTGGCCTGCGAAAGGTAAGTACGGGCTGCGGGACTATGAAAAGGTATTCCACGCTGAAGAAAACGATGACATCTATGACCTGCGTGGAATTGATCGTTCCGCTGGCTGTCTAGTGATTGTGAGGCCTGACCAGCATATAGCCTCTATCATGCCTGTCACGGCACACGAGGAGCTTACGAAATTCTTTGATGTCTTTATGATTGATCAGAGGTAATAACCTCACTGTGTGATCAAATGCACCTCTAAGCCCGCCGGTTCAAACTTGGCGGGTTTTTTTATCCCTCGCAGAATAAACCCAAGTCTTGCGACACCGCACTTTCATGCTGCACCAGCTACAAACCAAGTGTAGACGTGTCTAGAGATTCTGAGCGGGCTATAATGTCCGCCTTTGGCTGTGGTTTCAATGAGTCAGAGCAGACCTCAGATCACTGCTGGTGATCTTGAGATAGAGAGATTTGTCGATGTCTGTACCAATATGATATGACAGCTTTGATGTGTCAGTGAGGG
>JAGPUU010000249.1 GCA_018067325.1 Amphritea sp. | reverse complement strand
CTGCTGGTGGCCGTTAATGGGGACAATCGGCAGTTGGCGGTAGCGATAGTCCCTGTAGCAGGACAGTTGAATCTTAAAGCCGCTGCTGCGGCACTGAAAGCTAAGAAGTTAACCATGGCTGATCCGCAACAAGCTCAGCGTAGTACTGGCTATCTGGTTGGAGGGATCAGTCCGTTAGGACAGAAGAAACGATTACCAACCCTGCTGGATGATACCGCAGAATCTTTCGAAACCATTTTTGTCAGTGCGGGAAAAAGGGGACTGGAAATAGAGCTTCAACCCGGTGATCTGCTACGATTGACAGGTGGTAGCCTTGCGGGCATCGGTGTGTAATAAGCATCGTCAATATAAAAAGCCTGTCGTTAAATATTAACGACAGGCTTTTTTTTGAGCTATCAATACTGAGCTAAAACAGGAAGTAGAGACTACCCCGCTTTTTTATGCTCGATATATTCAGTCGCCTTACGGCCTGGTTTAAACTGAGATGCTTCAAGGTTATGCTTATTCAGCAGCTTATAAAAATCAGTACGGTTTCGTTGTGCTATTTTCGCTGCCTGCGTCACATTACCGGCAGTGATATGCATTACTTTAGTCAGATAGCTTCTTTCAAAGCTTGCTCTGGCTTCGTTAAAGGAGGGAATAACGCGATCTTGGTTAGCGATCGCCTGGTTAACCAGTCCTTCACTGATGATGGGTGCGCCAGAAAGGGCAACGGTTTGTTCTACCACGTTTTCCAATTGTCTGACGTTACCTGGCCAGGCAGCCTGGGCGAGAATGTGTAACGCTCCAGGGGAGATCCCTTTTACTTTAGGGTTGTGACGCTGGGCCGATTTTTCTACGAAGTAACGTGCCAAAAGAGGAATGTCTTCAGGACGGTCACGTAGCGGCGGCAGATCCAGGTTCACCACATTGAGGCGGTAATACAGGTCTTCGCGGAATTCGCCATCCTCCATCGCCAACTCAAGGTTGCGATGAGTAGCAGAAATTACCCGGACATCAATTTCGATAGAACGGGTAGAGCCTACAGGTCGGATAATCCGTTCTTGAATAGCCCGTAATAGTTTCACCTGAAGAGAGGTCGGCATATCACCAATCTCATCAAGGAATAGTGTGCCTCCATGAGCCGATTGAAACAGACCTTCATGTTGGGTCACTGCGCCAGTGAATGCGCCTTTGGCATGGCCAAATAGTTCAGATTCGAGCAGTTGTTCTGGTAGCGCTCCACAGTTAATCGCTACAAAAGCTTCTTTAGCACGATCGCTGGCATTGTGGATCGCTTTCGCCATCAACTCTTTACCTGTGCCGCTTGGACCAGTGATAAGAACGCTGACATTAGATTTTGCAACCCGTTCAGCCTGACTTAGCCGTTCATTCATCAGCGGGCTCTGTGTCACTATGGCGCTGCGCCAGCTTTCATCAGGCGAATGGGCAGACTCAAGTGCAGAGTTGATGGTGCTGAGTAACTGTTCTTTATCAATAGGCTTAGTCAGAAAACCGAAAATACCTTTCTGAGTCGCTTCAACGGCATCGGGTATAGAGCCGTGGGCGGTGATAATGACTACTGGAAGTGCAGGGTGGTCATCCTGAATGGCAGAAAACAGAGCCATGCCATCCATACCATCCATGCGTAAATCGCTTAGTACTAAATCTGGTAGCTCACTTTTGATTCGCTGCAGTGCTTCCACACCAGAATTAGCGGTATCGATACGAAAGCCGGAAGCGCTTAATCGCAGGCTAAGTACTTTCAGGATACCCGGATCATCATCTACTATCAGGATGAGTGGTTGAGTCGACTTCATAATTACTTCTCCTCTCCGTCTTTCTGGCGAGACAGATCATTCTCAATTCGGGTCAACGCATCAATTTGTTGCTTCAGAGTATCCCGTTCTGCAGATAACTTTTTGCGTTCAAGATCAGCGGTATTCAAGGCGCGTTGCAGGGTTAACACTGCCTGAGTATATTGGTGGCGAACTAGCAGGTAATGTTCAGCATCACAATCTGGTGTCTTATCGAGTTCAAGCTGCTCAAATAGTTCAATTGATCTTTTTAATTGTGCCGTTGTGTTCTCTGGCTGACTAAGCAGGATAGCCCCGATAGCCGTCGCGCCATCCTCTTTAGCTTGTTTCAACAGCTCTACTTTACCTTTTGTCCCGGACTGCTGATATTGTTGTTCGAGCATAAGCCATTCCTCTATGCTGCCAACGGAGCAGGAATAAGCTGTATCTGTATCTTTATCTGTTGCAGGCAGCGCTGGAAGTAGCTGCTGTACCTGACAACCGCTGATGACTATAACTGTAAATACGGCTAACAGCGTTTTACTCATCTGTAGCTTGTCCTTGTTTTGGAAGGCTGATCATAAAACTGACATATCCATCCTGATTGTTGTGAAGTTCTAGGTTGCCGCCCATCGCTCTTATCGATTCACGGGCAATACTTAATCCAATACCAGAGCCTTTAACAGACCCCTGTCGCTTATTGACGCCTTGATAGAATGGATCGAACAATTTACCCAGATCGACCTCGGGAATTTCAGGGCCGGTGTTACCAATGTCTATTGTCAGGTTATTGTCATCTGTCATCAAGGATATTTTTAATTCCCCGTGTTCGCTTCCATAAACCGAAGCGTTAGATATTAGGTTGCTCAAAGCTCTTTGTAGCAGGCCTTTATCAACAGCCCAAGGGGAATCTTGTTTCGGGAGTGTAACCTTAATCTGCTTTTGGCGGAGTAACAGCTGATGAGATGCCAGCGATTCATTAATGACTGGCAGAATAGGCTGGTTTTGCATTTCATGCTCTCCTCCATGCTGCAGTCGGTTGTAATCAAGTAGCTGTTCAATAAGGGACTGCAGGGAAAAACTGTTTTCCTGCATCAGGTTGATAATCTCTTTCTGGTTTTCTGTTAGCGGACCGGCGAGCTCTTCAGCAAGTAAGTCAGTACCCTCTCTTAGTGTAGTCAGAGGGGTTTTTAATTCATGGGACATATGCCTTAAGAAAGCCTGTTTTTCTTGCTCCAGCAGCTGAAGATGTGTTTCCAGCCATTCTAATTGCTGGTTAAGTGCAAGAAACTCTTTTGGCCCATTAAAAGGTTCTGACATGTCTAGTTGTCCATGGCCTAATGCTTTTATTCTTAGCATTAGTTGCTTCACGGGTTGAGTTATTCTGATACTGAAAAATAGAATGAGGATGGTCGACAGGGTGATAAGAAGTCCGGCTTGTAGCCAGAGTAGGTTTTGTTGCTCTTCTGCTTTCGCATTCAAGTATTCTAACCGCTGATCAAGCTTCTTTCGTGTGTCGTCATAGAGAGTTTGGGTTAGTGGAACCAAGGCGCTGACGGTTTCCGTCGAGGTGCTTTCCAGAGGCCGCTCTTCCATCTCGTTGATCAGAATGAAAATAGTTTCAATATTGCCGGAATCAATCAGAAAGCTGTGGAGCTGTAGTAACTCTTTATATTCTGAAAGTTGGTCTCGGAATCGATCTTCGATTTCAGTTTTCTTAAGAACATTAAACTGTCTTGCGGATCGAACAAGATCACCAGACAGCTCTCTCAGGTGCTGGCTGCGACTGAAGAAGTCTAGCGCTTCTTTTGCATGCTCACGACCCTGGCGCGAAAGTGTCACCATAGAGTCGGTTGCTTGATAGATCAATATGCCTAATGGTGCAACTACCAGAAAAAAAGCCAGCACCACCAGTTGCATCAGCGATCGGGTTTGTAAAGAAGACCCCCTGACAGTATTTGAATTGTTGATAAAGCGATGATCCTTCAGCTATAAAAAATTAAATAATCCTGAGAGCTGTTAACGTCAGAATATTTCGCAACCCCTTAACTTCCTCTTGAAGGGGCTGTATCTCTTTCCGGTTCAGTACGCCGTCATTATTGATATCCAGTTTATGGAAACTGCTCGCCAGTGTTGGGTGGCGACGCATCTCTGTTAATGAAACCTCATCATCTCGGTTTCTATCCAGAGACTCAAACATTGAAAGGTAATGGGTCCTCTGGATAACACTTTTTTCCTTAGGAAGTTCAGAGCGGATATGTTCGATAACTTCGGTATTGGACAATCGTTCCAGTTTTGTCGATTCAAGTTTTTGCTCTGTTTCGGCTTGGGCCAGTGATGCGGTAAAGGTCATTGCCAATAATACAATTGCAGCACGCATGTTTATCTCCCGGTAAGTGCTAAGTCACCGCGATATAAGCAATTATCAGGCCCTATATTATAAAATCTAACTAAAACAACGGCTTAATGTATTTGTTCGAAAGAGATGCCTACTGATAGTATGGACTAAATTTGAATTATTGTCTCTTAAGTGCGACTATAAAACGGCTTAAGATGAAATATCCTTTAAAAACAATTAGTTGTATGGTTATGGATTTACGACAGGGGGGTGCTGGCTAATGAAACTATTGTGCTCACTTTCCTGTTCAACAGGATTGCATAATTGTCCTATTCCCTGGATTTCAATAGTTACCTTGTCACCGGGTTTCATATAGCCACGGGGTTTCATTTTAACGCCTACGCCGCTGCAGGTTCCGGTTGCAATGACATCACCCGGTTTTAAGGTACAGACTGAAGAAAGAGTTTCAACCAGTTGATAGCAGTTGAAAATAAGATTGCGGGTATTTGAGTGTTGTCGTAGCTCGTCATTTACCCAGGTTTTTAGTTCCAGATTATGAGGATCTAAACTGTCGGCAGTTACTATCCAGGGGCCCATTGGTCCGTGACTGTCAAAAGACTTCCCTAGAGTCCAGGTCGGCGATTTTATCTGCCAGTCCCTCACTGAGACATCGTTGACAATGGTGTAACCGGCGATGGCCTGGGGCGCGTCTTCCACACTAACGTTGCGACAGTACTGCCCGATCACAAAGGCCAGCTCTCCTTCGTAATCCAGCTTGTCGGAAATATGTGGTCGGTATATAGGAGCGCCTGGATTAGTTACGCAACTGGATTGCTTATTAAATAGAGTCGGGAATGTTGGTGTTTCTAAGCCTGTTTCTGCTATATGATCAGCATAGTTAAGCCCGACCCCTATGAACTTTTCTGGTTGCGGGATAGGAGCCAGTAATTGCACTGAATTCAGGCTCATTGAATCACAATTATTGTCTGTCAATTGTTGAAGTCTAGGTTTCAGTTGAGAATACTGGCTCAGTAATTCAGGCATTGATCCGTTGAAAATATCGCTGGGGATTGGAAATATTCTGTCCAAATGAACAATTCCTAGTTGCTCGCCACCTGAGTCTGTATATCGTGCTAACTTCATCTGCGTTTTCCAGTTTTCTTCATTTTCACTACTGTAGCAAATTCCATGTTCAGGCGTCAGGGCCTCTTTGATATGCGGTCGTTGAGGGGTATGCTAACGCCCGGACTAAAGTTTGTTTCTTGTTGAATTACGGATAGTTATGACCCGACTTACTTTTCATATAACCGCTTTTATCGTATTGCTGCTACTGGGGGGCTGTGCTGCACAGAATATGCGCAGTTTCCCTGCTGCTCTATCGATAAAATCACTTTCCGGGGTGATGATTGAGAAACAGGGAGGGCTCTGGTTCAGGCCCTGTAATGAACGTCTTTGGTGGTTGCTTAAAGATTATACTGAGCAGCAGGAGTTGGCGGGATTTTATCGTCAGTTTACCCTGGATAGTAAAGAGGAACTTTATATCGAATTACAGGGCGCTGTAGACCCTGAGCATGAAAGTAATCTTTTGGTCAGGCAGTTGGATACGGTTGGTGGTACCGCCTCTACTTGTGATTTTCAGCTCAGGGATATTGAATACAGAGCGGCTAGCAGTTCACCCTACTGGGTTGCTGACATTGGTTCGAAGATGACTTCGGTTAAAAGTTTTAAACCGGCAGGAAGCTACCACTTCTTTACCCAGGAAGAATCGACTGACGATCCATTAATAGCGAATATATATAGGGAAAGAACCAAGGTTACACAGCCACTCCAGATAAAGATTTTTTCTAGGCGTTGTATTGATCCTGAAAATGGTACGGTGCTGCCGTTTAGGGCTGAGATGACTTTTTTTGGCAACCTCTACAAAGGTTGCGCCCGTAAAGGACAGCCCAGTGCTGAGTTTCTCAGTGGCTTCTACTGGTATCAACCTGAGGGGAAATACCAGGTGATGTTTAAGCTTTCTTCAGATAAACGGGTACAGCTGGTTACCCGGGATTCACGAGGAAGCGCAGTGACGGAACGCGGCGCCTGGCAATATCTTGAATCGGGAAAGCTTATATTCAGTATGCTCGATGCCAGAGAAAACGAATATCTGATGTTATTTCGTTTAGGGAGAGGGGGGCAGTTAGTATTACAGACTGGATCAGAGCGTTATGCCTCTGCGGGAGCCTCTTTTAAACTCTGGCGTCCATCAGGTTTGAGTGGTGGGCAGCTGCTTGGCTCCCGCGCTATGCCTAGGGGGGGAGCTGGCGCCACGGATATGGAAAAATCTGAGCTGCTTGGTTCGGCCGTTCTTCCAGCAGATATTGATGATGAGTTATTGAACGAAATTATCGTCATTGAATGAAGCGCTATAGGAACAAATATATTTTTAGTTTCTAAGCGCTTTCATTCATTCTGTTAATCTTTTAACAGCAAATCTTTAGCCTGATTTATCTCTGCTGCCAGATAGTCGCTGCCGCCTCGATCCGGGTGAAGTTTTTGCATAAGTCGACGGTGAGCCTCAATGATCTCCTGTTTGGTTGCTCCAGATTCAAGTCCTAATATCTGATAGGCTTTGTCTCTTTCGGAAGGTTCTGATTCTGTCCCGGTTTTATCATCTCCCCGCCAGCTGTCTCCAAAACGCTTATCCAGATAGGTTTCGAGTAATCGTGCTGATTGAGGGTCTTTGTGGCGGCAAAAATTAAGTAACTGAATAAACTCTGATTCACTAAGGCTATCCAGCTGTCTACCTTGCAAGGGGCCTTCCAGTATTGCACCGTCTAAAGAGCCAGTGTCATGGTCTAGGTTCATTTTTAAGATACGACTGTTAACTTCAGAGTTGTTTCCGCTAGTTTGTTTGTTTGCCTGATAATGCCTGAAAATCTTTCCGGCAAAGGGGAGCAGAGGTAACAGCCGGCGGGCAAAGGGTAATAATAGAGCCACCAGTGCTCCAATCCAGTGTAGCTTTCCAGTGACTGTCAGATAGAAGATCGCGGCAATTAATACCCCAAGAAGCAGCATCAGGTTTGCCTTACGTTGCTGAGCGGCAGGCTTGCTTCTTAGCCATAAAAACCAGCCTAGTAATATTAAACTGAGTAGAATTAGTACGATAGGATTCAAAGAAGATGCCTTTATGATTTGATCTGATGGCTTAACTGCAGGATGTCCGGGTTGCCTTTTCTCGCATACTCTAAAAGTGCCCGACGACCACCGGTTGCATACACGGCTACCGCACCGAGAAGTGCTTTAAGCGTTGCAGCACTGGCATCATCAAAGCGACAGTAAGCCCCCCCTGAAAGCTTTGCCATCTGCTTGAAAGCTCGCTGCGCTGTAATGTCTCGCCCTTCCTGAAAAATAAACAGAGGAGTTGAATGAATGCCTAACTGGCCTGCTAACTGACAGAGAAAATCTACGGGTTCTTCAACACAATCACCGATAAAAATGACCGCTTGTACGGTCTGTTGCCGGGTTTGCTTAAGGGTGTGCTGAAGTAAGCGCGCAATCTGAGTATGACCACCCTGGCAGTGAACCTGGTTCATCTGCTGAAGTAGACTATCGGTATTCTGTAGCCACTTGCTCGCGCTGAAGTTGTTTATGCCGCCATAGTGACAGAGTTGTACAGATAGTTGCCCCAGCTCTCTGGTTTCGAGAAACATTTCACTTTGTAGATGGCAGGCATGGTCCCATGTTCTTTCACGACTTGCAGTAGCATCCAGAGCGAAAATAAGTCGTCCGCTACTCTGAGAAGAAACACTGAGCTGCTTCGCTTGTTGCAGGAAAGCGTCAATCTCCTGATCACTGGAAACTGGCCGCAGTGAGCGTTTGTCTTTCATCTTGGTCAGACCTAAATGACTATATTGTCTCAAAGTCTGGCAGAAAACAGGGGGCCTTGCAGCCCTTATTTTAAATTACCAAATGATCAGTGGTTATCGCCAATATAACGGGCTCGCTTTTTCTCTTTAAGGTAGTCCATATCAACTAACACCAGACCGTCAACGCAGAAATTAAAGTCAGCATCTACTCCGAAGTCGAGAAAGCGCACACC
>JAGPUU010000009.1 GCA_018067325.1 Amphritea sp. | reverse complement strand
ATGGCGATGATTGGGATATTCAGCTGCGCCGCTTGTTTACAGAAGCGAAAACCGGAATAAACCATCAGTGATGAACCAACAACCAGTAGCGCATCCGATTGCTTGAGACTGTCTAATGCACTGAATACCCGCTCCTTAGGTACGTTATCGCCGAAGAAAACTACATTTGGCTTCAACATGCCGTCACAGTCGGGGCAGTTAGTGACTTTGAATCCGCTGAAATCGATGCCGTCCAGATCTGCATCGCCATCCGGTGCTGCAGTGGCGGTGTATTGCGCGAATTCAGGGTTCTCATCGGCCATCTGTTGATGGATTCGGTTGCGGTCGTGGAGTCTATCGCACGCCATGCAGATCACCTGATCTGAGCGGCCGTGGAGGTCGATCACCTGTTGTTGTCCCGCCAGTTGATGTAGCCGGTCAACATTCTGGGTGACTAGTTGTTGGCAATACCCTTTCTGTTCTAATAGCTGCAAACTTTCATGCACCGCATTGGGCCGGGCATTCGCCATCAGCGGCCAGCCGATCAGGCTCCTGGCCCAGAAACGCTGTCGGGTGGCGTGGCTGGTCAAAAAGTCCCGGTGTTGTACCGGTGGTTGACGTTTCCATTCGCCATTTTTGTCCCGGTAATCAGGAATCCCTGATTGGGTGCTGCAGCCGGCGCCGGTGAGGATAAACAACCGGGGGTGCCGGTGGATAAAGTCGGTTAGGGGCAGCGCTACTGATTGCTCTGCTGATTGCACTACTGTCTGTGCTTCGGGCTGTTCTGTCGGATGCGTCATAGGGACAGTGTAATCGGTAGCACCCCTAAGGCCAAAGAAAACTCCTTAATAGACGTAGAAATCGATCACCTCTCGAACCTTTTTTAAGGCGTCTTTCAAGGTATCCAGATCGACCGATCCTAGTGCCAGCCGTATTGCATGGGGGACATGGTCAGCGACGGCAAATGGCTCTGCGGTGGACACTGAGATATTAGCCTTCATCAACGCCATGACTATCTGATCTGCCCGGGCCTCCTCAGGCAGGCGTAGCCAGATGAAGTAGGATGCCGGGTGGGTGATGTAGTCCAGCCCATCGAGCACCTTTCTGGCCAGCGATTGTCGGACGGTGGCATCCTGGCGTTTTTCTGATTCAAGCCGGGCAACGGTGCCATCTTCGATCCAGCCGCAGGCGATGGCGGTCATCAGGCTAGGTGTGTTCCAGGTGGTCGCCCTGATGGTGCGTTCGATCTGCGCTACCCAGCGCTCGGGTGCGGCGATAAAACCTATCCTAAAGCCGGTGGCGACGCTTTTCGAAAGCCCGGATACATAGACCGTTAATTCCGGCGCCAGGCTGATGAGTGGCGCAGGTGGGTTCTCAGCAAGGAAGGCATAGGCGGCATCTTCGATAATCAGCAGTTTATGCTGGCGGGCGATAGCGACCAGCTGTTCTCGCTGTGGCAGATCCATCACCCAGCCCATCGGGTTATGCAGGGTTGGCATGCTGTAAACGGCTTTTACCCGTCGACTGCTGCACAGTTGTTCTAAGGCCTCCAGGTTCGGGCCAGAGTCAGATAGCGGGATAGCGACTAGCTCTAGCCGATGTACCTCGGCGAGTACTTTGAATCCTGAATAGGTCAGGGCATCAACGGCCACTACATCACCGGGGTTGAGTAGTGACATCACGGTTGCCGCGAGACCGTGCTGGGCACCGCTGACCAGAAAAATTTGCTCTGCTGCGACATTTAACCCCCGCTTTTCCAGATGTTTGGCGACGATGGCGCGTTCATGCTGTCTGCCCGCGTGGGGTTGATAGTGAAGCAGGGCTTCCAGATCACCGGAAATAGACAGCTGTCGCAGGGCTTTGCGCAGCATCTCAGTCTGGCCGGGGATCGAGGGCGAATTGAAGTTGAGGTCGATCATACCCTCGGTCGTCGGGGGCTGATCGATACCGTGGCTTAGCGGCAGAGCTGTTTCCCGGACAAAGGTTCCGCGGCCGGTTTCACCGCTAACCAGCCCTATAGATTCCAATTCTGCATAGACTCGGGAAGCGGTGACCAGAGCAATACCTTCTTTGGCGGCCAGCTGTCGGTGAGTTGGCAGTTGGGTGCCGGGAGGCAGCGTGCCTGAACGGATCTCGCTGGCAAACCTATCTACAAGTAACTTATAGCGTGCGCGGGGCATAGTGAGATGTATCCATGACAATTCTTTTATTGTATTGAATTTAGGCCATAGAATAGTTCTTATCAACTGCCTGATTCTACTGAAGAGCTTATTAATAGAGCTCTTTAACCGAGTTCAATTGAAGGGTAAAACCCTGATGTATGAGGATACGACGCTATGCATATCGCAATACTGACCTTCGACGGCTATAACGAACTGGATTCGCTAATAGCGCTGGGGATTCTTAACCGGGTAAAACGCCCCGATTGGCGGGTATCAATCGCCAGCCCGACGCCACGGGTTGAATCGATGAATGGCGTGGTGCTGGAACGACATATTCCGCTGAGTGAGGTGAGCAGTGCGGATGCGGTGATCATCGGTAGTGGCATGAAAACCCGCGAAGTGGTTGCCGATGAGGCGATTATGTCGCAACTGCAGTTAGACCCTTCCCGGCAGCTGATTGGTGCGCAGTGTTCTGGTGCACTGTTGCTGGCTAAGCTTGGGCTGCTGGATGGTATGCCTGTGTGTACAGATCTGACCACTAAGCCCTGGGTACAGGAAGCGGGTGTGGAGGTGTTAAATCAGGCTTTTTTTGCCAAGGGCAACCTGGCTAGTGCCGGAGGTTGCCTCGCTTCACAATACCTGGCTATCTGGTTGCTGGCCCGACTGGAGGGGCTTGAGGTTGCAGAAGAGGCGATCTATTACGTGGCGCCGGTGGGTGAGAAAGAGACGTACGTAAACCGGGCGATGCAGAATGTTCGTCGCTACCTGCCCGTTGAATAACGGACAATTTACTGCAAAAAAAAACCGCGCAGTGCGCGGTTTTTCTAATGGTTCAGGGCTTATGCCCCGAACTTATTTACCCTGTTTTGCCTTAGCTTCAAGGCGGCGGCGGTGCAAGACCGGCTCGGTGTAACCGTTTGGCTGGATACGACCCTGAATAACCAGCTCGACTGCAGCCTGGAAAGCGACGCTGTCATCGAAGTTTGGTGCCATTGGCGTGTATGCTGAATCAAACGCGTTTTGGCGATCAACCACCGCAGCCATCCGCTGCAGTGTTTCCATTACCTGGGCTTCAGAGCAGATGCCGTGATGCAACCAGTTAGTGATGTGCTGGCTGGAGATCCGCAGCGTTGCGCGGTCTTCCATCAGGCCTACATCGTTGATGTCTGGCACTTTGGAGCAGCCAATACCGTCATCGATCCAGCGAACAACGTAACCCAGGAGGCCCTGAGCATTGTTGTCTAACTCGTTCTGAATTTCATCAGCAGACCAGTTAGGGTCAGTGGCAACCGGTACGGTAAGAATATCGTCCAGGCTAGCGCGGCCGCGGCTCTTGAGTTCTTCCTGACGGGCGAAAACATCAACTTTGTGATAGTGCAGTGCGTGTAGTGCGGCGGCTGTTGGCGATGGAACCCAGGCAGTGTTTGCACCGGACAACGGGTGTCCGATCTTAACCGCCAGCATATTGGCCATCTGATCAGGGATCGCCCACATACCTTTACCGATCTGCGCACGACCCTGCAGGCCACAGGCTAATCCATTATCAACGTTCCAGTCTTCGTAAGCACCGATCCAGGCAGAGGCTTTCATTTCGCCTTTGCGAATCATTGGGCCTGCTTCCATTGAGGTATGAATCTCGTCACCGGTGCGGTCGAGGAAGCCGGTGTTGATAAAGACAACACGGTCTTTGGCGGCGCGGATACACTCTTTCAGGTTAACCGTGGTGCGGCGTTCCTCATCCATGATGCCCATTTTCAGGGTGAAGGTATCCAGACCCAGAGCGTCTTCGATACGGCCAAAGAGTTCGTTGGCAAAGGCGACTTCTTCAGGCCCGTGCATCTTCGGTTTAACGATATACATAGAGCCGGTGGTGGTGTTGCTGAACTGACCGGTGCCTTTCACATCGTGGATGGAAATCAGGCTGGTAAGCATGCCGTCCATAATCCCTTCAGGGATCTCGTAGCCTTCTTTGTCAATAATGGCGTTGTTGGTCATCAGATGGCCAACGTTACGCACAAACATCAGGCTGCGGCCTTTCAGGCTGACTTCTGCGCCATCAACACCGGTGTACTTACGGTCAGGGTTCATGCTGCGGGTGAAGGTTTTACCACCTTTAGAGACCTCTTCGGTCAGGTCGCCCTTCATCAGTCCCAGCCAGTTCTTATAGGCTACCACTTTATCTTCAGCATCAACCGCAGCGACTGAATCTTCACAGTCCATAATCGCGGTCAGCGCGGCTTCTACGACGATATCGCTGATGCCCGCTGCATCGGTAGAGCCTATCTGGCTGTTCCGATCGACTTTAACATCCAGGTGCAGACCGTTGTGCTTCAGCAGTATTGAGTTGGGCGCGGTTGCATCACCGTTGAAACCGATCAGCTGTGATTCATCCTGCAGGCCTGTTTCAGAACCGTTGGTCAGGGTAACAACCAGCTTGCCATCGAGAATGCTGTAGCGAACTGAGTCTTTGTGGCAGCCATCCGCCAGCGGGGCGGCTTCATTCAGAGTATTACGGCCAAATTCGATAACCTTTGCGCCGCGTATCGGGTTATATGCTGCGGTAATCTCAGCGCCATCGGCTTCAGAGATCGCATCGGTACCGTAGAGCGCGTCATACAGGCTACCCCAGCGGGCATTTGCTGCGTTCAGTGCAAAGCGGGCGTTCATCACTGGTACTACCAGCTGTGGGCCTGCCATGGTGGCCATTTCAGGGTCAACGTCGCTGGTGGTCGCGGAGAAGTCTTCGCCTTCAGGCAGCAGGTAATTGATCTCTTTCAGGAAGGCTTTGTAGGCAGCAAAGTCGAAACCCTTAGCTCGGTTTTCCCGGTGCCAGCTGTCGATCTGCTCTTGAATAGCATCACGCTTTGCCAGCAATTCGCGGTTTTTAGGCGCTAGATCATGAACGATAGCGTCCAGTCCAGACCAGAATTGCTCTTCAGTAACGCCGGTGCCCGGAATTACTTGCTGGTTTACAAAGTTGTAAAGAACCTCGGCAACCTGTAGGCCGCCGGCTTGAATACGTTGACTCATAATTTACTGCCCCTTTGTCATCGTCCAGAATTCGGTGCGAGGCAACCGGATCCGGTGATTTTTTGTATGCCGCAATCCAGTGGCTCCTATCAGCGCTGCTGGTCTTAACGGCTTGTGCATCGCAACAATATCGTAATTATAGGGACCTGTCGCCCCTGATCGCGCCTAAAGTATGAGGGTTACTACCTAATTGGGTAGGTATTCATTTCACATTGTGGAAAAGCGCTTAGATGGGCTTCAGAAGGTGATATTCAGCCATAAAAAAAGCTGCCCGAGGCAGCTTTTTCATTGGATAAAGAAATGTTCTGACAATCAGAATAGCCAGCTGGTTGGCTTAGGCAGTGGCTGTTGCTTATCCAGTGCACTCAAGCCTTTGACACAGCGAACGATAAACCAGACGAGGTTTAACAGGAGAATCAGGAAGCCGATCATGATGGAGGTAGTGATGACGCCGATCACTGTATATAACAGTCCCATCCAGAACGTTCGGATCTGCCACTGATAGTGACTCTTCAGCCAGTCAGGTGCCTCTCCTTTATTGATATAAGCCATGACCAGGCCAATCAGGCCGGTGATGCCCAATACTAAGCTTGCCAGGTAGAGGATGTAGATGATCTTGGCGTTACCGCCTTTGTTCTTTTGCGTTTCAGCAACATCATTCATTCGCGTTATTCTCCTTGCTTTACATGTTAAGAAATATTATCGCGGATTATATCTGGCAGAGGCACGGAACGACCAGTGTTATGATCCATCCATACCACTTTCGAGTAGCCTTCACTGCATAGCTCATCAGGATTGTCTGTAGTGCTGAGTTCGTACCAGACCATAAAGCTGCTGCGGCCGATCTCACCGACTAAGCAATTTATGTTTACTGTTGCCGGATAGGTGATTGGACGCAGAAAGGTACAGCCGACATTGATGACGACTGGATCGGTGCCGTTGCCATCCATGCTCGCGCCTATCTTAGCCAGAAGTTGTACCCGTGCCTCCTCCAGATAGCGCATATAAAGTGCGTTATTGACGTGCCCATAGGCATCCATATCGCCCCAGCGAACCGGTATCTGACATTGGTGCAATGATCGGCGATTCTGGCTTTCGCTCATAACAATTTTCCTTTTGTGCCCTGTTTTATGTTGATGATTTTACTTAATTTTTATCATCGTTGCCGGGGTTTTTGTCTGTATCGTTGCTTCTCAGGTGTAGATCCATCTGTGGGAAAGCGATCTCTATGTTGTGCTCACGAAATAGCTGGTCGATCGCCAGGTGCAGCTCATGGATCGTCCGGGTACGTTTATCCATTGAACTTATATAGGCGCGCAGTTCAAAATCCAGCGTGCTGTTACCAAAGGCGAGGAAGTACGCCATAGGTTCAGGCTCTGAGAGTACGTTGTTGTTGGTTTCAGCCGCCTGGCGTAACAGTTTAGTGACCTGATCGGTATCTGAGCCGTAGGCGACGCCCACGGGGATAACCACCCGAGTGATAGCATCGGTCAGTGACCAGTTGATGAGCTGGTCGGTGATAAAGGTCTTATTAGGAATGATCACCTCTTTTCGATCCCAGTCGGTGATCGTAGTTGCGCGGATTTGAATACGACTGACGCTGCCGGTTACTCCACCGATAGTGACGGTATCGCCGATGCGAACCGGTTTTTCGAACAAGATGATCAGACCGGAGACAAAGTTGGCGACGATCTCCTGCAGGCCAAACCCCAATCCGACTCCCATTGCTGCTATCAACCACTGCAGTTTTCCCCATTCGAGGCCGAGGAAATTAAGAAAGCTGATCAGACCAATAATGATCAGGGTATATTTCAACAGTGTTGAGATCGCATAGCTGGTGCCGTGGGCCAGTGGCAGGTAGTTCAAAATCAGAAGCTCTACCAGACTGGGCAGATTTCGTGCAGCAATAAAGGTGATGGTCAGTGCTGCCAGGGCAAACAGTATCTGTTTCAGGGTAATTAGGCTCTGTATGCCCTCTTCAGCGCTTTCGGTTGTCCATAGTGTGACGGTGTCCAGTACCTCCAGTGCGGGAAGCGTCCATCCGAGCGTGAACCATGCCAGGGTAAGAAAGATCAGCGTGGTGATCGTCTTCAATAGCATTGTGCCCTGTTCGGAGATGGTCTGCAGATCGATAAAGTTCTCTTGCAGTGGCGGAGGAGGGTCTTTTTGCTCCTCACGGGCGGAGAGTATTTCTGCCCGGCGGGCTCGTGCCTGGGCAAAATGAAGCTTTCGTTCCTCTATCAAAAGCCAGCGTCGCCCCAGATGAAAAATCAGGTAAGCCAGAATGCCGATGCAGACTAATAGGAACATCAGCCCAATAAGAATGCTGGCTGACAGGGTGTAGCCCCAGAGAATAAGCCCTGCCATGGTGATGTTGAAGGCGATGATTAAACCGATCCAGACACCGAGGTTATTCCAGAATCCTGGAGTATCTGCATTTTCCAGTTGTCGGGGAACGCTGTGTCTCAGGCTAACCCAAAACAGAGTAAAGCTGATCGTTATCAGTAGCAGGGTCAGTCGCGCGGGGCCTGCGGTGACTGTGTCATTACCACTGAGGTCCAACAGGAAAAGCAGGGTGATCAGGGGTGTGTTGACCCAGAATAACCAGCTAAGCCGTTTTCTCAGTGTGCTGGTTGTTAATTCCGGTAGATTAAACTGTCCCTGTAACAGGCCGTTAGGCTGTTGCAGCCACTGCATTATGGTCAGGTAGAGCCAGCTGATCAGGGCGAGAATATAGAACAGATTGCGGACGACGGCGTCATCTCCGTCTAACTGTCTACCCAGAACATAGAGAAA
>JAGPUU010000193.1 GCA_018067325.1 Amphritea sp. | reverse complement strand
AGGTTATGCTTCTGAAATCGGGCGGGGACAAATCAACTATGGTTTTGAGCAACTCGGATCCGATCGGCTGTTGGCAGCCGTAGCGCCAAAGAACAAGGCATCCAGAAATGTATTAATAAAATTAGGTATGAGTCACCGCTTAACCGTTGAGACTGAAGATCGTGGCATGCGTGAAATCTATGTTATTGAACGTCATCCGGCATCAGCATAATCCCGACTAACGACGTTTCACTGCATCACCAATACTCGCCTTACACCCTGTTAAACTACCCCTATGACATACGAAGCGTTCAACCAGTTTTGTCGCAGCCTGACAGCAACTTCATACATTACACAATGGGGTGGCGCCCACGTTTGGAAAGTCGGAGGAAAGGTGTTTGCCATTGGCGGCTGGGAGAGTACAGATAAACCGGCATTTACCTTCAAAACATCAGAGCTTAATTTTCACTTTCTGAGTGACAAGCCCGGTTACCGGCCTGCCCCTTACCTTGCTTCTCGAGGTATGAAATGGATACAGCAATATGACCTTTCATCTGACGAAGATGAAGAGTTAATCTACTATTTACGCCAGTCACATCGTATTGTTTCATCAGGCCTAACCAAAAAGAAACGAAAAGCACTCGGGTTGGATATCAGTTAACATAATCCGTCCCCTTTTATTACTGTCTTTAAGGTGCCGTTGAACCATAGGTATCCAATTGTGGTTCTTCTATCTGCCGCTCGGTCAGATAAATATATACAGCGAGCACTACCAATAACAGTGCATCAATAGTGATGATCCAATAGACCCCTGCCAAGCTTCCACTGAAATCCCGAATGAATCCCGCCATAAGATTACCCAATGCGCCTCCCAGACCAAAGGTGACCATGCCGATACCATTTATCTGCATCGTAGCCGTAGAAGAATAGTGCTGATTAACCCAACCGGCAATGATTCCCCACATAGGAAAATACATAAGGCCATAGCCAAACCCTGCAAACACCGCAAATGAAGCAGGATCATAAACAAATGCGAGCTGGCCCAGGGCAAAACCGCCAAACACGATCAACAAAGCCACACCATGCCCTTTCCTATCGGCCAGCTTACCCGACAGAAAACCGGCTGCCATACCGGTAACCCCTGACACCGTCCAGGTATAACCACCCAGTGCAGGCGGCAGCATTAATTCCGCCAGATAGGTATTTAGCCAAGTCGAGAAAGGCATCGTTGCAAAACCCACCATGAAACAGATCAGGCAAGCGAAAAACGCCGCACGTTCCCGCAGGATAATACGAAATAATTGCCGTGCTGGCAGAGCTTCAGTGGCTTCTGCTGACTTAGTCGCCGCACGCTGTTTAAGCTTTTTTAATAGGAATAAAGTCAGAATAACGCTGATAGTCCCCAGCATACCAGCCAGTACCCAGCTGCTACGCCAGCCCAGCAACGGCACTACCATCAATATAAGCAAACCGTTCAAGCCATAGCCCCAGGCGGTGCCACTAGAGGCGCTGGATAAACAGGTCGAACACAATTCTGAGCGCGCATAGCGGGTAATCAATTCTACAATAGCCCCCCAACTGATCGCTGCACTTGCGGCCATGCAGGTCAGCACCAACAACACCAGCAGAGGATCATCCAGGGTTGCCATGACGAACAACAGCCCACTGGTGACTGAACCGGTTATCAGTACCAATCGGCCAGAATCAATACGATGTCCGATCAAACCTAGTAGCATCGCCCCACCCAGATAAGATAACTGGGTCATCGCACCTATCGTCGCCAGATACCAATGGCTGATGTGAATCGACTCCTGCATCATCGGTACCAGCGCCGCAAACAGAAACACGCCAAAACCGTGGCTTATTATCTGGTTAATTCCAAAGGTGGTTGTCATTCGCATCAAACACTCTCCATAACGGTGACGACGTTGTTTAATACCTTAATAAAGGCCGATTTAAATCTGGAGGACTATCCTAGGCACTTGCCTTTATTCGGTAAATCGATAAATATTGATCGATACATTCAATATTAGTGAATTCTGACATATGCGAGATTTGCCAATTGCCCTGTTACGAACCTTTATGGTCGTTGCTGGAACACTTAACCTCACTGTCGCTGCAAATCAGCTAAATAAAGCTCCTTCAACGATCAGCATGCAGTTAAACCGGCTAGAAGATCTGGTTGCCAATCCACTTATGGAAAGGGGTCAGCACGGGGTCAGGTTGACAGCTACAGGTATTCAACTAAAACACCACGCCCAACAACTGCTTAATTTGCATGATCAGATTGTTGGTTCATTTCAGAATATTGATATTGCTGGGCAAGTCCGCCTCGGCACCCACGATCAATATGCAAGCAGGACCCTGACACCCCTGCTTAAAGCCTTTATTCTGAGCTATCCCGAAGCACAGCTGGAGGTGTTCTGTGATCACCGCCCATATCATTTGACCGATATGCTGGAACAGGGAAAGATTGATATCGCACTGGTAGAGATGCCCGCAAACTCCGGTGGTGGCTTACGCCTTCGGCGTGATGAATTAGTGTGGGTTCGCGCTAAAGACCATAACGTCCATCAGCAGGCGGTCTTGCCACTAGCTGTGTTTGATGAGGGCTGCTATCACAGAAATTATGCCCGTAAGGCGTTAGAGCAATCAGCCAGACCTTACCGCATCGCCTTCACCAGCCAGAGTCGAGCCGGTGTTCTGGCGGCAGTACGTGCTGGTATTGGGGTTGCCATTATTCCACGCCATACTCTTGAGGATGATCTAGTGGTAATAGAACAGGAGCTACCCGCTCTTGCAGAAACAGAGATCACAATGTTTACTGCATCCAGAGTAAATGAAGCAACCCGACGATTAGCACTAACAATTGAAGAAAGTCCTTTATTTAACAATAGCTAACATAATCACTGTCTAGGTTGGGGCGAGCCATATGCAGACCAACTTAATGTATGCCTCGTGTTATTGATGATGACATCCCTGCCAATCATCTATTACATGACCTCAGCGTCGGGCCCGATAATGAGCTATGTCAGAAATATGGGTGCCAGGTTCTACGCAGAAACAATTTGGGTCTATGTTTGTTCGTCAATTAAAAGACAAAATTGATGCTTAGCAATGGGCTTTAATCTTATCAACGGATTAGTCGAGAGCCTTGGCCCTTAAGTAAAGCGGAGAAAATAGGTTGTGAATTTATCAAGCTAAAATAAACAGGGAAACTGGGGCAATATCCAGCCCCGCTTCACAGAATTAAGATGACGTATACTGCGGCGTGAAATCTTTAAATTCCAGAGCTATTGTACTGATATACTAACCATTCCTTTTATATTTCGCTGTATATCTACATCACTTAATAACGAGACAACTGGGTATGAAGACATTCCTTCGAGAGAATCCCACCATCGCTTTTGGTCTGGGTTTGCCACTATTACTGGTTATAGTATTCCTGCTAGTTTCCGGGATA
>JAGPUU010000486.1 GCA_018067325.1 Amphritea sp. | reverse complement strand
ACACATCACTGGTACAACCGACCTGGGTGCCAATGTTACAACTACAGCGGATCAGACCTTCGGCGGGAATATCACCCTGAGTAGCGATGCGGTACTTGCCGCAACGGGAATGGAAAGTGCGGTAAACCTGAATAGTACTGTTGATGGCGCTCATCGACTGGAACTGAATGCTGACGGCATTAACCTATCTGCAGATCTGGGTGCGACCACCGCACTGACTGAGATCGTATTTGATAAAGCGGTTGCGCTGGGCGTGGATATCACGGCGGGCGTCCAGAGGTTTATGAGCAGTCTGACGCTGAGTGACAATGTTTCCTTAATCGGCGATGTATCGACTCAGTCAATTACAGGTCCACAGAACTTGGTGGTGACTGGCACACTTAACAGTGCCGGTGCGGTTGATATTAATGACCTGAGCGTTAGCTCAGATACAACTTTCGCTTCCACCGTGAATGCAGGCGCGGTTGGTATTGGTGGCAACGCGATCATCAGCGATGTTGTGGCCGCTGATAGTCTGGATATCACCGGTACCACTGATTTGGGTGCCGCTGTCACAACGACGGGTGCCCAGAACTATACCGACGTGGTAACCCTGACGAACGGGGTTACCCTGGCAGGCACCACCGTTACAGCCAATGCGGTAACCGGCGTGCATAGCCTAACCGTGACCGGTGATGCCGATCTGAACGGAGCGGTATCGGTGAATGATCTTAGTGTCAGTGGCGACGCTGCCTTCGCCTCCACACTGGGTGCGGATGTGGTCACCGTCGGTGGCAATGCCTCGATTGGCGGCGCAATCACAGCCAACAGCCTAAATATCACTGGTACGACCGATCTGGGAGCAGACGTTACGACGGTTTCTGGTCAGACCTACGGCGGCAATACCGCCCTGAGCAGCGATGCGATGCTTACGGCGACCGGAATGGGCAGTGCGGTAAACCTGAATGGTACGGTTGATGGGGCTCATCGACTGGAGCTGAATGCTGACAGCATTAACCTGTCCGGCGATGTGGGAGGGACCACCGCGCTGACTGAGATCGTGTTTGATAAAGCGGTTGCGCTGGGTGTGGATATCACAGCGGGCGTCCAGAGCTTTATGAACAGCCTGACGCTGAGTGACAATATTACCTTAACCGGTGATGTCTCGACTCAGTCGATCACTGGTCCACAGAATCTGGTAGTTACTGGCACACTAAACAGTGCCGGTGCGGTCGATATTAATGACCTGAACGTTAGCTCAGATGCAACGTTGTCCTCCACCGTAAATACGGGAACGGTCGGTATTGGTGGCAATGCGATCATCAATGATGTCGTGACTGCCGACAGTCTGGATATCACCGGTACGTCCGACCTAGGGGCGGATGTTACAACGACGGGCGCCCAAAATTATACTGGTGCAGTAACCCTGACGAACGCGGTTACCCTCACAGGTGCGACAGTTACCGCTAACGCAGTGACCGGGGTGCATAACCTAACAGTGGCAGGTGATGTTGATCTGAATGGAGCGGTATCAGTCAATGACCTGAGTGTCAGTGGCGATGCAGTCTTCGCCTCTACGCTGGATGCTGATGTGGTCACCGTCGGTGGCAATGTCACTATTGGTGATACAGTTACTGTCGATAGTTTGGATATCACCGGTACGACTGATTTGGCTGCCGATGTTACAACGACGGGTGCCCAGAACTATACCGGTGCGGTATCCCTGACGAATGGGACTACCCTAACAGGCACCACCGTGGCCGCCAATGCTGTGAGCGGGGCTCATAACTTAACGGTGACCGGTGATGCAAGCCTAAACGGCGCGGTATCGGTCAATGACCTGAGTGTCAGTGGCGATGCAACTTTCGCCTCCACGCTGGGTGCGGATGTGGTCACCGTCGGTGGCAATACCTCGATTAGCGGCGCAATCATAGCCGATAGCCTAAACATCACCGGTACGAGCAGTATCGGAGCAGATATAACCACTACTGGTACTCAGAACTATACCGGTGCGGTAGTCCTGACCAATGGAGTGACTTTAGCCGGTACCACCGTTACAGCTAATGCGGTGACCGGAGCGCATAACCTCATCGTAAGGGGTGATGTTGACCTGAATGAAAGAGTGATCGTTAGCGATCTGGCCATCAGTGGTAATGCCGTGATCAAGGGCGCCATTCTTGCTGATAGCCTGTCCATCGGTGGTACGACTGATTTAGGCGCGGATGTCACCACAGATACCACTCAAACCTACGGCGGAGATGTTAGCCTGATCGGTGACACAACGCTCACCGGGTCAACAGTGAACTTTAATGGGGCCGTGGATGGTCATCATCAACTCGCACTGAATGCAGTTGTTAATTTGTCGGGTGATGTAGGAGCCACGGATCAGCTAAGTGAAATTGTCTTTACTAAGGCAACTGATCTGGCTGTGGATATCTATGCTGATATGCAAACCTATATGGGTAACCTGACCCTCAGTGACAACGTTAATCTGACCGGTAACGTTGACACTCAGTTCGTTACCGGGCCGCATAACCTGACTGTGAACGGCGTGCTGAACAGTGCCGGTGCGGTTGATGTCCTTGGCCTGACGGTCAGTTCAGATGCAACCTTTGCTTCCACGGTAACGGGCGGAGCGATCAGCATCGGCGGCGATGCCGTTATTGCCGATGTAGTAACCGCCGACAGCCTGGATATCGCAGGTACTACGGATCTGGCGGCTAATGTCACCACCAGTGGTACGCAGAACTATACCGGTGCGATTTCACTGAATAACGATGTGATTCTGACGGGAATAACGGTTACCACCAATGTAGTCATCGGTGCACACAACCTTACCCTGGCTGGTAATGCCGATATTAATGGTGTGATGGATGTGAATAATCTGTCTGTCAGTGGTAATGCCGTGATCAAAGGCGCTATTCTTGCCGATAGTCTGTCCATCGGCGGTATGACTGACTTAGGTGCGAATGTCACCACGGACACCACTCAAACCTACGGCGGGGATGTGAGCCTGATCGGTGACACAACGCTCACCGGGTCAACGGTGAATTTTAACGGGGCCGTGGATGGTCACCATCAACTCGTACTGAATACAGTTGTTAATTTGTCGGGTGATGTAGGGGCCACTGATCAGCTGAGTGACGTTGTCTTTACTAAGGCAACCGATCTGGCTGTGGATATATATGCCGATATGCAAACCTATATGAGTAATCTGACCCTCAGTGACAACGTCATCCTGACCGGTAATGTTGGCACTCAGTCAGTTACCGGGCTGCATAATCTGACGGTTAATGGCGTGCTGAACAGTGCTGGTGCGATCGATGTCCATGACCTGACGGTCAGTTCAGATGCGACCTTTGCTTCCACAGTGACTGGCGGTGTGATCAGCATCAGCGGAGATGCCGTTCTTAAAGATACAGTGATTGCCGATAGTCTAGATATCGCCGGCACGACGGATCTGGCGGCTAACGTCACCACCAGTGGAACACAGAATTATAGAGGTGCAGTTGCACTGAATAGCGATGTGATCCTGACGGGAACGATGGTTACCACGAATGCGATTAACGGTGCCCATAATCTTACTGTTAACGGCGTAGCCGATATCAACGGTGTGATGGATGTGAATAACTTGTCTGTCAGTGACACGGCTGCATTTGCGTCTGCTTTGTATGCCGATGCGATCAGCATTGGCGGAGCGGCCGAGTTTGGGGGCGCGGTAATTGCCGGCAGCCTGACAGTCACCGGCATTACGAATACTGCAGCAGATATAACCACAACCGCTACGCAAAACTATGGAGGCACGCTTCTATTAACGGATGCTGTCACACTGACAGCCACTACCGTCACAACCGATGCTATCAGTGGCGCCCATAACCT
>JAGPUU010000190.1 GCA_018067325.1 Amphritea sp. | reverse complement strand
GACCAGGAAATCGAATATCAGGATTTCAATGACCCGCTGCCAGATTTCCAACCAGAATCAGCTCCAATGACCGTTACCTCCAATAAGGTAGAAGTGAAATCGCAGCGACCCGCAACAATAACATCTACCCCCATGGAAATGGCTCCTGAAGATGTTTTTGAATCGGACGTACAGGCCATTCCACTGGTTTCAGATATTATCGAGCCGAGCCCTGGCCAAGCATTCGATCCACTTGCCGGTATTGATTCGGAATCCCTGGATCGTAAAAGTCTCCGGGTAGTTCCTCTCTCTGAGGCGCATACGCCGATGAAAGACAGTGAACTGGGGCTAGATCATATTTCGCCTGCTGCCCGCAAACGTCAGCCGCGCAGAAAAATCCCCTCAATGGATCTTCTGGATGCGCCAGAACTTAAGCAGGGGCATTGCTACACCGATGAACAGCTAGAACAGATGTCACGATTGCTGGAGAGTAAATTGAAGGATTTCGGCATCGTTGCTGAAGTCGTTGAAGTAAACCCAGGGCCGGTAATCACTCGGTTCGAAATGCAGCCTGCACCGGGTGTCAAAGCCAGCCGAATTACTAACCTATCACGGGACTTGGCCCGTTCTATGGCGGTCATGAGTGTTCGTGTCGTCGAGGTTATTCCTGGCAAGTCTGTCATTGGTATTGAGATTCCAAATGAAGAGAGACAGATGGTTCGCCTTAGTGAGGTGCTCAACTCTAAACCCTACAAAGAGGCTTCATCTAAGCTAACGCTAGGCCTGGGTAATGATATTGCGGGTAATCCGGTTGTTACTAACCTGGCTAAGATGCCGCACTTGTTGGTCGCCGGCACCACCGGCTCTGGTAAGTCAGTCGGTGTAAATGCCATGCTGTTAAGCCTGTTGTTCAAGGCGACCCCAGATGAAGTCCGCTTGATGCTGGTTGACCCGAAAATGCTGGAACTTTCTATCTACGAGGGCATTCCACATCTGTTGGCGCCGGTTATCACTGATATGAAAGAGGCCGCCGGTGGATTGCGCTGGTGTGTTGCGGAGATGGAACGACGTTATAAGTTGATGTCCAAGATGGGCGTGCGGAATATCGCCGGTTATAACGATAAAGTTACTGAAGCCCGTGATCGCGGAACGCCATTGGTAGATCCCCTTTGGAATCCAGAAGAGGAGGGCTTGCCCTCTGATGCGCCGGCTCCTTATTTGGAAACGCTACCTTATATCGTCGTGTGTATTGATGAGTTTGCCGACATGATGATGGTGGTTGGTAAAAAAGTAGAAGAATTGATTGCCCGTATCGCACAGAAAGCACGTGCTGCGGGTATTCACCTCATTCTAGCGACTCAGCGCCCCTCTGTGGACGTCATCACCGGCTTGATTAAGGCCAACATACCCACACGTATCGGCTTCCAGGTGTCCTCTAAGATCGATTCTCGTACAGTGCTTGATCAGAGTGGCGCAGAGCATCTGCTGGGTAATGGTGACATGCTTTACCTGCCAGCAGGTAGCAGTCTGCCGAATCGAGTACATGGTGCATTTGTCAGTGATGACGAAGTTCACCGCGTCGTTGAAGCTTGGAAGAAAATCGGTGCGCCGGATTATTTGATTACCGACCTGTCTGAAGTTGTTGAGGGTGGAGGTATGGCTGGCGGAGATATGGATGATGAGCAGGACGTTTTGTACGATGAAGCGGTAGCTTTTGTCACTCATACGCGTAAAGCGTCTATCTCATCAGTACAACGCAAGCTTAAAATCGGCTACAACCGGGCTGCCCGGATGATTGAAACAATGGAAGCGGCAGGAGTCATTACTCAGGCTGGTCATAATGGTGCCCGGGAAGTTCTGGCACCACCGCCACCAAAGGATTAGAGATGTTGTTAAAGAAAATAGCCGCCGCACTGTTGGGTTGTACGCTGAGTATTTCAGTCCTGGCTGATATTCAGGAGAATGCAGGCCCTCAGCTTAATAGTCTGTTAGCAGGTTTTGAAAGTTTCAAGGCCGACTTTGATCAGGTTTCTGGTAGTGACGGTTCTCGCCGTATGGAGGAGTCCCGAGGGACTTTGCTGCTGGCTAAACCGAATCGCTTCAGCTGGATAGCGTTAGAGCCGTTTCCCCAGACGCTCATCAGTGATGGTGAAACCCTATGGATCTACGATCCTGATCTTGAGCAAGCGACTCGTCGCCAGGTTTCCGAAAATGATGCCGGTGTGCCGGCTTTGATTCTTAATGGTCAGATTGATGAGCTTGAGGCTCAATATAAGATACGCTTGATACAGGAAAAGGGTATTAATCAGCTATTTGAACTTCTGCCATTTGATGAAACAAGTGTCTTTACAAGGATTCGCTTACTCTTTACCGATGGTCTTATCAAAGAGCTACAGCTGGAAGATTCTCTGGGCCAAAGAACATCGATACTGTTTACAAATCAGGAGCTTAATCCATCCTATTCTGATGATGACTTTCGTTTTAATCCGCCAGAAGGGACCGATGTCATTGTCGAAAATCAAGCGGAGAGTGCCGGTTAATGGCCGATCTATTTGATGATCTTCAGCCCAGTTATGAACCACTGGCCGCGCGGATGCGACCCCGGAGTCTCGAAGAGTATTGCGGTCAGCAGCACCTGCTCGGTGCTGATAAACCCTTGCGTAAAGCGTTGGAACTGGGTGCGATTCACTCCATGATACTCTGGGGGCCTCCTGGAGTTGGGAAGACTACGCTAGCCCGCTTACTGGCTCATCAGGTTGATGCCCACTTTATTAGCCTCTCGGCGGTCCTATCGGGTGTTAAGGATATTCGTGCTGCAGTGGATCAGGCGCTACAGGTTAAAGCTCAATCGGGACGTA
>JAGPUU010000178.1 GCA_018067325.1 Amphritea sp. | reverse complement strand
TCGACAGGTCATTGAAATGGCGCCGCTGGGACTCTATGAACGGCTGCTGCAGCTGACTGGAGAACTGGCAACTTATATGAAACCGGGTAAACGTCCAATCGAATTTAACGAGTATCAACAGGATAACCTGATTGAGACGTTCAGACCGGTAATGGATGAGTTGAAAAACTGTTTTGGCACTGTGCTGGAACAGATTGCTGAGAGCATTCCGCTTTCTCCATCGCAATACGGTATCCGTGCGGCAAGAATTCGTGATCGTGTATTACTGAAAAGTGCTGATTTTATATTTGCCGTCAGCGCTCAGGTTGGGCAGGAGAAACTAAGAACACAGTTTCCCCAGCAGATAAAAATTGGTCCTGTCGAACGTATCAGAGAGCTTATTACCAGTGCATTGCCGGGGGTTCCTATATCGCCGTTACCGGTTGCTCCACGCGAAATTCCGTATCATGCTGGTTTCACATATTTTCAGCTCGATACCAGCCATGAGATCTGGAAAGAGCTGGATAAATCCGGCGGCATTGCTTTCCATATCGGAGGCGAGTTCCCAGGGCTTGAATGCCAGTTCTGGGCCATTAAACGCAGATAAACAGTTGTTATCATGGATGATCAGACAGTAATACGCCCGATGCCAGGGGGGCGCAAGCCCCGAAATAATGGAAGCCGGGAACCGCAGCCGGCTCAGTCTGCCCCGCGGCAGACTCCGCCTCGAACTGAGCATGTTCCACAAGACAGGGCTTATCAAAACCCGGCTCCCCATAGCTCTGCTCCTCAATCAGCACCGCTGCCTCCATTAAGAAAGCGCTCTACCGGTTCGGATTATGAACCTGGTTATGACAGTTATTCCGGGGGAAATGGATCGCAGGGTGAAAATCCACTTCTGCAGCTGGTCACTCCGTTGTTGTCATTCTTAGGCAAAATTCAGAATACGGTTGAATGTCCGGATTTGGATGAGTTTCATCGCTACGCACTGGATCAGATTCAGTTATATGAGTCTCAGGCCTGGGGGTTACCCGGGGGGCGCGAACACAATGACTATATCAGTTATCCATTGTGTGCTTTGGTTGACGAAATCGTCCTGAATACTCCTTGGGGCAGCACCAGCCGTTGGAGTAGTGAGAGTCTGCTTATTAGCCGCCACCAAGAAGCGTGGGGCGGTGAGCGATTCTTCTCCTATCTGGATGAGTTAATGAAGCGTCCATCCAGTAATCTCGAATTGTTGGAGTTTTACTTTGCCTGTTTATCACTCGGTTTTGAAGGTAAATACCGGCGCATGGCCAATGGACGGCGGGAGTTGGATCGTCTGCGTAGTGATCTTTACGTTCTGATCAGTCGGCACCGTGATTATGAGCCTGAAGGTTTGTCGCCTAACTGGGAAGGGATCTCAGATCGCAGAATCGGCATTGCCCGCTATGTTCCCTATTGGGTTATATGGTCATTTTTTCTGTTCTTGCTGATGGGGGTGTTCTTCGGGTTTATCTGGACCATTACACAGAAGTCTGATCAGTTGATGGAACAGTACATAAAGATTGGAAACACCGCAGAAGTCGATGTAACCCCGGTAAATATTGATCGTTTATTGACTCCTTTAATCGTCGAGCCTGATTTAATGCCAGAACAGCTAGATTATTTTGCGCTGTTGGAACCTGTGCTTGTAGAAGAGTTAGAGGTGGGGACTGTTGAACTGATTGATGAAGGAAATCAGGTACGGCTGCGGTTACGACACACCGGGCTTTTTCCTTCTGGTCAGGCTTACCTTTCGGAAGCATTTACTCCACTGATCGAGCGAGTTGGGACCCAACTGAAAGGGGTAGGTAAGCCTCTTATTGTGGAGGGACACTCTGACAACGTACCGATTTTTTCAGCGCGATATCCCTCTAACTGGGCGTTGTCTCAGGCCCGTGCTCAATCTGTTGGTGAAGTGTTGCTTAGCCAGCTTGAAGAGGGAGTTATTTTGCGGGTGGAAGGTAAAGCCTCCAGTGAACCACTGGTGGAAAATAACTCTAACCGAAATCGGGCACTGAACCGACGGGTAGAGATTCTGTTGCGTAAATAGTTATTCGTTATTGTAACAATTGTTTTAGTTCAGGGATCGACAGGAAAACACGTGAATAAATTAATCAGAATAATCACAAACCGGTGGTTCATTCAGGGAATAGGAATTCTTTGTCTGGCACTTCTTATCTGGTTTATCGGGCCACTGATTGCTATTGCTGAAAACTATTTCCTCGCCGGTGAGTTTGCACGATTACTCGCCATTGTTATCACGGTTCTGTGTTGGGTTGCGATCTCAGTATTACTGTTTTGGCGCCGTAAGCGGAAAAATGACCAGCTTTTAGATGACCTGGGTGGTGAACTGCAGACTGAGGCTTCATTAGCTGAAACCGCCCGGGAAGACGAACAGGCCATTATCCGTGAACGGTTTGATGACGCGCTGAATGTATTGCGTTCAACGAAAGGGCGTTCCGGTAAAAAAGCTAATCTGTATGAGTTGCCCTGGTACATTATTATTGGGCCACCGGGTTCGGGTAAAACCACTGCTTTAGTGAACTCGGGTCTGAATTTTCCACTGGCGGATAAATTAGGCAGTGAAGCTATTCAGGGAATAGGTGGTACTCGTCACTGTGATTGGTGGTTTACCGACGATGCGGTACTGATTGATACGGCAGGCCGCTTTACCACTCAGGACAGCCATGAATCTGTGGATAAAGCCGCCTGGCAGCAGTTTATGGATTTGTTGAAGAATAATCGCCCCCAGCAGCCGGTCAATGGTGTTCTGGTGACGATGAGCATCGCTGACATCATGCAGCAGTCAGAAGATGAACGGGCTCTATATGCGCAGACAATCCGCCGCCGTATTGACGAACTGAATGAACACCTAGGCATCTCTGCGCCAGTCTATTTCACCTTTACGAAGTGCGATTTGATCTCTGGATTTAGTGAGTTCTTTGGTAGTTATGACCGGGATGCCCGGGCGCAGGTTTGGGGAGAAACTTTTCCCCTTGGCGATAAGGGCCAGTATGCTTTTGATATAGATGGTTATGCTACTAAATTTGATAGTTTGACGGTACGTATTGAACAGCAACTGATTGAACGGATGTATCAGGAACAAGACCCGGACAAACGCAGTCTTATTATGGGTTTCCCAAGTCAGTTTGCCGGATTGAGGGATATTGTTTCAATTTTCCTCGGCGATATATTCAGCTCCAACCGTTATAACGAAGGGGCATTGCTACGTGGAGTTTACTTCACTAGTGGTACCCAGGCAGGCACGCCAATCGATCGCTTGTTGGGAGCTCTGACTCAGAGCTTTGGTTTTAGTAAAACGACCTTGGTCGGTGCTAGTGGGCGGGGTAAAAGCTACTTTATTAAAGACCTGTTGCAACTAGTGGTTTTTCGGGAAGCGGGTCTTGCCGGAGTCGATCAGAGTTTGATACGCCGACGTCGTTGGTTGCAGCGATTAGCTATGGGCGGAGCCTTAGGCCTGTTCTTGGGTGGCGTGAGTCTCTTTAGCTGGTCCTATATTAACAATGAAGCAAAAATTAACTCTCTGGTAGCGCTTAATACCCAGTTTGAAAAACAGTCAGTACAAGTGCCTCTTGCTGAAGCTGATTTTGTAGCGGTACTGCCTGAACTTAATACCCTGAGGGATGCGACAAAACTCTATGACGAGGTGGGTGTAGATCACAGCTTCGGCTTAAATCAGGGCCAAACCCTGACTGAAGGTGCGCGTTCGGCTTACCTGAAACAGCTTCAGAGTGCATTTCTGCCGGTGCTGGTAGCACGGATGGAAGAACTGATTATCGCCAGCGATCCGAATCAGACAGATAGCCTCTATGAGCTACTTAAAACCTACCTTATGTATGGTGGTGTGAAGCCCTACGATGTTGAACTTCTCACCACCTGGGCAACATTGGACTGGCAGGAAACCTATGCTCTTGATGAACAGATCGTTAAGGATCTGCAGGGGCATATGAAGGTTTTGATGGAGCATGGCTTTCTGCCGGTGACGTTAAATCAGGATATCGTTTCCCAAGCGCGCCGCTACTTGTCAAAAGACTCGTTAGAGAAACAGGTGTTTCAGGCGGTCAAACGGGAGTTGAGTCAGGAACATAAGTATGACCTGGCATTGGATGAGGTGTTTGGGCCTTATGCGTTTGATCTTTTCAAGAGTCACCAAGGTACTGATCTGACCCGTTTCGTCATGCCTGGGATCTTTACTAAACAGGGGTTTTATACTCTGTTTCTGCCGAACAGTGCGAGTCTGTCTAAAGAATATATTGATAATAACTGGGTGATGGGAGAGCGCTATCAGTCCCGTCATTATATGGATAGTGACGCCCTACAGCGCAAAGTATTGGGTCTCTATTACGATGATTTTATTCAGCACTGGGATGACATGATCAAGGATATGGCGATGCAGCGCCCGACGAATGCAGAAGAGAGTATTCGTCAGATTTCGGTCGCTGCAGGGTTAGATAGCCCACTGCGTCATCTAGTGGAAACTTTGAATAAAGAGACAACGCTGAGTAAACCGTTTTCAGCTAAACAGGGGGAAAGTTCTGATCAGCTCGCCCGAGATGTTTCCAGTGTTAATCAGAGTCTTGCGGTTAAGCAGCAGAAGGTTAGTCGGTTGATGCGTAACGCAAAGAAAGCCGGATTACTGGATGATCTGGGGGGGGATCTGGGGCAGCAAGTTGAACGATACTATACCCCTTATTATAAGTTGCTAGAAAAACGCGGCAGTTCATCACTGTTGGATCGGCTTAGTCGGGATCTGGCTGAACTGAGTAATTATATGGATGACGCGGCTAACTCCTCTTTCTCTAGTACCGGTGCTATAGATGCGGTCCAGGGGCGTATCTCCCGCAATCAGGCCGATCCACTGGCCAAAGTGAATAGCTATCAGGCAGATATGCCGCAGATGATGCAGGGTTGGCTGGGTGCTTTGGGTGCACAAAACTGGTCGGTGGTTTTGGATAACACTAAAACAGAGCTGAATCAGTTATGGAAATCTCAGGTTGTCTACGAGTGTAAGAACTTCCTTGAGGGGCGCTATCCGGTTAAGTCTAATGCGCGCTCAGAAGTGACGCTAGAAGATTTTGGCCGTTTTTTTGGCCCGGATGGAACCTTAGATAGTTTCGTGAATACCTACCTCAAAGACTTTATCGACACTAAAGGTCGGGTTTGGGTAGAACGTGAAGTGGATGGCCAAAAACTGGGGCTGAGTAAAGCAACGCTTATACAATTGCAAAAAGCGAACGATATCAAAGAGACATTCTTCCGTAATAGCGAATTGTCAGTTCCCTTCGTTATGCGTCCGGTACGACTGGATACTGAAGCATCTAAGTTCTTTCTTAGTATCGGTTCTCAGGAGGTGATCTATCGTCACGGCCCGCGTCGCTCCAGTGCTGTTACATGGCCCTCTCTGGATAGTGATACGGTTCGGCTACGTTTTGAAAGCCTCAACGGTGATGTTAAGTCCACTACCGAAGAGGGGCCCTGGGCCTGGTTTCGATTGCTAAGTAAATCTCGACTTAAAAACACCGAGAACCGGGCGGTATACGAGGTTAACTTCAGTGAGGGTGGGCTTAGTGCAACCTATGAATTGCGCGCTCGCAGTGTGATTAATCCATTTGCCGGTGACCTGTTGGCAGGCTTCCGCTGCCAGGGTTCACTTTGATATGAGTGTTGTTCAGAGTGGTTTTTATGGCAAGGTTCCCTGTAAAGGGGATTTTGTTAGCCGTGGACTAAGCCGGGGATGTATCAGTAATTTGGATCGCTGGCTGCAACAGGGGATGAACAGTAGTAAAAACTATCTGGCTGAACGTTGGTCAGAGCTGTATATGGTGGCGCCAGTATGGCAGTTTTATTTATCGCCTGGCATTGTTGATAGCAACGGTTGGCTGGGGGTCTTCATTCCCAGCATTGATAGCGTCGGTAGAAAATTCCCATGCCTGCTTGCCGTGCCGGTGTTATCGCCTTTTATCTGCCTGAAACAACTCGAAGATCAGGAAGAGTTACTGATGCAGATTGAAGATCTGCTATTTGAATCGTTGGGCGATGGTTTTGACTTCTCCCTGTTTTGTCGTCAGGTCAGTAATCTTCGACTACTTCCCGCCTATCCTTCTGTTGATCTTTATAAAGCGGCA
>JAGPUU010000167.1 GCA_018067325.1 Amphritea sp. | reverse complement strand
ATACCTCGGGCGCCTTTTAGTTCAGCATTCCTATCTGCAGCGGTGCCATGTAACCATGCCCCTAATCGAGTGGCATCGCCAGAGGACAACCCCTGAGCCATTAACGCACCAATAACACCACTGAGCATATCCCCCATGCCGCCACTGGCCATACCCGGATTACCGGTCGGATTCAGATGGATAGCATCCCCATCAAAACTCAGCGTTCCCGGCCCTTTTAACAATGCGACCCCACCAAAAGCAGACTGTAAGGCGACAACAGAAGAAAACCTGTCAGCCTGTACGTCAGCCACTGAACACTCCAGCAAGCGCGCCGCTTCACCTGGATGAGGGGTGATCACCCAATTACTACCCTTAAGCTGGCCAAAGCCCCCACGCTGATTGAGAAGATTAAGAGCATCCGCATCTAAAACCAGCGGTTTGCCACTACTCAGTGCTTTCACCAATAGCTGTTCACCCCAGGCATTTTTACCCAGGCCAGGCCCCACCACCAGTACATCTGCTTTCTCAATATAGGGTTCTAATTCGGTACCTGAGCGAACCCCAACCGCCATCGCTTCAGGATAGCGAGTAAGCAGAGCAGACAGATGTTCTGCTCGGGTGGCCACTGTCACCAGGCCTGCACCACAACGACCGGCCGCCTGGGCCGCCATAATGGCCGCCCCTCCCATACCAAAATCCCCACCGACCACCAATACATGGCCACAACTGCCTTTATGTGTCGCCATTTCCCTGGGAGGCAACAGGTGGCTGACATCATCCGCCCCGGTAATAAAGCCGGCCACCTCTACGGATTCATAAACATCATCACCCACCCGCAGACTATCAAAGAACAACTCACCCACATGCTCTGGGCCCTGATGCGTCAGCAGCCCACGTTTAACGCCGATAAAGGTGACTGTCATATCTGCCCGGACCGCCACACCCAACACTGCGCCCGTATCACTGCACAAGCCGGACGGAATATCTAAAGCAACCACCGGAAGACCGGACCGGTTAACTTGTACAATAGCGGCAAGGAACGGCTCGCGTACCGATCCGGTAATGCCTGTACCCAATAAGGCATCAACAATCAATTCACCGGTAAAAGGCTGACCGGTGAACATCTGATAGGGTATAGATTCCTCTATCAACCCATTCCAGGCCTGTAAAGCCTCACCCATTAAGCCTTCAACAAAATGTTCATCACCAACACAGAGCAACTGTACCTGTAACCCGAGTCTCTGAGCTAAAACGGCAACGACAAAACCATCTCCACCGTTATTCCCTCCACCGCACAACACTGTAATGCGGCGCAGATCGGGCCAACGATGACGCAATCGATCAAACGCTGCATGTCCTGCCCGCTGCATCAACTTAAATCCGGGGACTCCGCTATCGATCGCAGCTTGATCCAGCGCGCGGGTCTGCTCCGCTGTGTATAATGAGGCCGGCAATTCAGAATGTGGCATAACGTACTCTCTGGAAACCTAATTCTAACTACATTATATAGCGCCAATGACTCAATACGACCCTGAAACATTGCAAAGCCTCGCGAATCTGATCAAAGAAAGAGCAATTTCTCTGGGTTTTCAACAGTGCGGCATCACCGGCACCGACCTCAGCGCAGAAGCTGATGCACTGCAGGACTGGTTGGACAAAGGCTACCAGGGAGAAATGAGTTATCTGGAAAATAATTTTGATAAGCGAATTAACCCTGCCCTTTTGACCGAAGGCACACAGCGAATTATCTGTGTGCGCATGAACTGCCTGCCCCCTGATACCGACACAATCAAAATTCTTAAAAATTCGGATCAGGCTTATATCTCCCGTTACACAATGGGACGGGATTACCACAAAGTAATGCGCAAGAAGCTAACCCGGCTGGGTAAAGAGATAGAAGCGCTGATCGGTGAATTTGGTTATCGCCCCTTTGTCGATAGCGCCCCGGTTCTGGAACGCTCTCTGGCCCGTAACAGCGGTCTCGGTTGGCAGGGAAAACATACCTTAATTCTCAACCGGGAAGCAGGCTCCTGGTTTCTGTTAGGTGAGCTGTTTGTCGACCTGCCCCTGCCAATCGATCCGCCCTACACGGAAGAGCACTGTGGGCAGTGCCAGGCCTGTATCGATATCTGTCCTACGCAGGCGATCGTAGCACCTTATCAACTGGACGCACGACGCTGCATATCCTACCTGACGATTGAACTAAAAGGTTCGATTCCAGAGGAGTTCAGACCCCTGATTGGCAATCGAATCTTTGGTTGTGATGACTGCCAACTGATCTGCCCCTGGAACCGTTTTGCGCAGGCCAGCGACGAAAAGGACTTTACCCCTCGCCATCAGCTCGACAAAATTTCTCTGCTTGAACTACTGGAATGGGATGAAGCAACCTTTCTAAAACGTACCGAAGGGTCCGCAATCCGACGTACTGGCTTCAGTGGCTGGCAACGTAATATTGCTGTAGCGCTGGGCAACAGCCGTGGCGGCGAACAGGTCACACAGGCGTTGAAGAAGTTAGTTGAGGCTGGCGACCCTTTAGTTAGCGAACACGCTCTCTGGGCGCTGAACCACCTAGACTCAGGCGCAACAGCCAATAGCACCCCCATTCTGGACCACCCCCGAGTGGATAAACTACCCGACTAAAGCAAGGCTGACCTGAAAACAAACAGTGTTTAAGAGAGTTAGTATTGATTAGATTTTGCTATTAATCATTACCACTCATAGGCAGATCAGGCGAGGGTTCACTGAACAGATAGCCCTGGGAGAAATCAATCCCTAATGACTCAACCACATGCTGAACCGCCTCATTATGGACAAATTCAGCCACGGTTTTAATTCCCGCATTGCGAGCAAAGAAAACTATCGCCCGGGTAATTTCATAGCTTTTACTGTCGGTATCGATATGTTTGATATATTTCGCATCGATTTTGACAATATCCACATGCAGTTCGACAATCCGCTCAAAATTGGAATATTCCGTACCAAAATCATCAATCGCCAGCTTATAACCCAGCTGCTTTAGCCGGCTTAGCTGAGCAATATGATTATTCTTACCTGTGGCACTGATCCCTTCAAGAATTTCCAGCACAATTTGCTGAGGGTCAACATCATATTCCGCGGTTTTTTCCGTAAGATACTCTTCCAGAAACTCCTGCAGCAGATCATCCTCAGTGATATTGATTGAGAGAGTCAGGTTAGTGCCTGCAATTTTCGCCAATCCTTTATCGACAACAACCCGAGTAATCGTTGGCAGCAACCCCGACAACCGGGCCGCATTAAGAAAGTGATATGGGGTAAAGAAGGCCCCATCCACTTCTAACCTTACTAACGCCTCATAACTGACAATAAGCCCAGTGGCATTATCTCTGATGCCTTGAAAGAAAGGTGTCACCCGCCCATCATTAAGAGCATTATGAAGTTTGGCATTCCAACTAATATACTGCCGGCGTAGCGTCTGGTCTGGCTCATCCAGCTCTGCGTTATAGATATGATACTGATTTTTACCCCGCGCTTTCGCCTGGCTCATCGCCTGTACAGCATGTTCAAGCAAGCTTCTTCTGCCGATCGCGCCCCCCGCAGTAAAAGTAATACTGAAACTCTGATTATCAATCTGAACAGATTGACTGAACAGATATTTTTTAAACGCTTCTATCTGCTGTTGCAGATCAACTGTTTCGCGATAATAAAGCGCAAACTCGTCAGCATTTATCCGGTGCAATTCTGCATCCGAAAACTGCTGAGTGAGCAGTTCGGCCACTTTACAGAGAAACTGATCACCAAACTCCGGGCCATATGCGGTATTAATAAAGCGAAAGTTATCCAGATTTACGAGTAGCAGTGATTGCTCTGCAATACAGAGATCGAGCTCCATCTTCAGCTTTGCCTGATTCGGCAATCCCGTCAGGGAATCAAATTCAAGCGCCGTTAGCAGCTGCTGCCGCTGCTCCTCCATTGCCTCTTCCTGAGACTGCTTCGCCAGCACAATATTGACCATTGAAGCACCAACATCCAACAACCGGGTATGAAATCCTGAAGGGGAACGATTCTCAAACGAAGACAAAGCAAAGGAACCTATCACCTTGCCATCATTGTTGCGGATGGGCATCGACCAACAAGCACAGAGATTAAAATCAATCGCCAACTGTCGCAGATCTTCCCATCGAGGGTCGGTAAAAGTATCCCTGACAAACACCGGCTCATTACGCATAACCGCATTACCACAAGAGCCGCCGCCTGGCCCGGGAACCAATCCTGTCAATGCGTCGATGCCCACCTGCGGCACACTAGGCGCAACCAGTACATTCAAAAGTCCTGTCTGGTCATCGCGTAACATCACCGAGGCCACTGAATTTGGCAATAGCTTCTCTGCCATATGACAAAGAGCCGACAACACATCAATGCAGGCAATATTACTGGCAACCTGAGAAAATATGGCCTGCTGCAAACGTAGAATTTGATCCAGTTCTTCAACAGACATCGCCAGCATCTCATCAGAGGCCGGCTGATGTTCCAATAGGTTTTTAATACTGGTTGAATCAGTCATGCAATACCCGTTACCAATAACCCTAAGGGTTTATATGTACGTTTTTCTATCTACAACCGCCAAATACTAGTATAGATCGCATGACCAGATAGAGCGTATGGGAACTGCAATTGAACCTCCCATTCTGAAAGTATGGTTGATAACTACACATCAGACATTAAAAAAAGTTTTCCGATAATGTTCCAGCTCATTAATTGAGTCTTTAATATCGTCCAGCGCTAAGTGCGAGCCTTTCTTCACCACCCCATCAAGCACTTCAGGGGCCCAGCGACGGGCCAACTCTTTAATCGTACTGACATCAAGATTGCGGTAGTGAAAAAACACTTCAAGTTCCGGCATATACTTCACTAGAAAGCGGCGATCCTGACCAATTGAGTTACCGCAGATAGGCGAAGCGCCTTTATCCACATAACTGGCAATAAAATCGATCGTATCCTGCTCTGCCTGACGTTCACTGATGTGCGAATCTTTTACTCCCTGAGTTAACCCGGATTGACCATGCTGCTTCGTACACCATTCATCCATACTGTCGAGCAATTGATCTGACTGGTGAATCACCAGGTTAGGGCCCTCAGCAAGAATATTCAGTTGCGAATCTGTTACGATAGTCGCGATTTCAATTATCCTGTCATGCTCAGGATTCAGACCGGTCATCTCAAGATCGATCCAGATCAGATTACTCTGCCGTGACATATTGGTATTCCTTAACGTCAGTACTATAAATTTGTTGCTGAATAGAATACCTTAGCAGGCTGTACAAATTCACCCCCAAAGCAGATTTAGCTGACAAATGTCGAAACGAAAGCTTAACCGACGCCAGACCTGGCGCGTACAAAAAATCCAGGACGAGCGCACCCAACGGGCAGCCCGCAAAGACTCGGATATTGATCAGCAATTAGAGGGCGGAGACCTGGGTCCGGAGCAACACGGACAGATAATCTCCCACTTTGGCCGCCAGGTTGATGTTGAAGCACTGGAAGGCGAAGCCGCAGGTCAGATTTTCCGCTGTTATATGCGTACCAATCTTGACGTCCTGGTTACCGGCGATAATGTAATCTGGCGAGCCGGGACAGAGTATGGCGTTGTCGTTGCCAACCAGCCACGCACAACCATTCTGCAACGGCCCAATAATCATGGCGAACTCAAGCCCGTAGCCGCTAATATTGATCAGATTGTTATTACTATTGCGGTTGAACCTCTGGCCCATTACAACCTTATAGACCGCTATCTGGTTGCGTCTGAACTCAGTGGTATCGAACCAATTATTCTGCTGAACAAAACGGACCTGTTGAACGATGAAAACCGTTCCCGTGCAGAGACCATGATTGAGCTATATCGCTCTATTGGCTATCAGGTTATGACCGTTTCCTCAACGGATCAACAAGGCGTCGCTCCCCTACAGGAACAGCTTAATAATAGAATTAGCGTATTTGTCGGACAGTCTGGCGTGGGTAAATCGTCGCTGATTAACGCACTGTTACCAGGAATAGACCTCAAAGTGGGGGCATTATCTGAATCCACCCGCAAAGGCACTCATACCACTACTACCGCCAGACTTTTCCATTTCCCTGAAGGTGGCGACCTGATCGATTCACCCGGAATACGTGAGTTTGGACTCTGGCATATCAATGAACATAACCTGCTTGATGGGTTTCGAGAATTCACTCCATTCCTCGGTTATTGCAAATTCAGAGACTGCAACCATGAACGGGAACCCGGCTGCGCTATCAAAACAGCTATAGAAGAGGGTAAGATCAGCGAACAACGAGTAAACAGTTACAAACACATCCTGAATTCATTGAATCAGGACTGAAACAGGCGGGGACAGTCAGGGCTGATGACCGAACAACAAAACCCTCAAAATGCTGAACAGTGGTGCCGTCTCCTAAATGACAAACGGCCGCCGGTCAGACTCAGTATAATCAAGCGGTTAGAGAAAAAACTAAGTGAGAAAGATTGCTCAGTTGTCGATATCAGCCGTTTGATAAAAGCTGACCCTTTACTTTGCTTTCACGCTGCATTGGAAGCAAGCAAGCTTCACGATGAGAAAGAATCTGAAGTCACCAGCATCGATCACGCTATCGGCTCGCTTGGATTACAAAAAATCTCAATACTGGTAAAAAGCTTACCCAGCATCCGCCTCAATCCCGCCAGTACAGCTCAGAAGATGTATTTTCGTTCCATCGCCAACAGCCATCATGCTGCCATTCAAGTGCGAAGCTGGCTTAAACAAGCCCGTGGAAGCATGTTTGCCGAAGAGAGCTATCAAGCAGCATTATTCTATGACATAGGCCACTGGCTGCTCTGGCTTGAAGCGCCATCTCATATGTCCAAAATCCAGGTTCTAATTCGGGATAAAGGTATCAGTCCTGATCTTGCAGAAACCCAGGTACTCGGTTGCACCCTTGAAGCGATCTCCAAACAACTACTAAATATCTGGCCAGTATCCCAACTAGGCCGAATAACCCTGGAACAGGATTTTACCCTTAACCGGCAGATGATCACCCAGCTGCACCAACGAGCGCTGGGAGACCCCCGTTTACACGGTGATAATCTACGCCAGCTTAATCATCTGACCCAACAGAAATTTTTCCCGGTGAAACTTAGCGTCTGGCTGGCCCATGCTTCCTCCTATGACTGGGGCAGTGAAGCGTCACTACAGATAACCGATATCATCAATGACTACCTCCGATCAGAACTGAATCAAACTCAGGCACTGTTACATAAGAACTGCGCTGTAGCGGCCCAGAGCTATCATGTACCAGGCACTCTGGCCCCCGCCGCTGAGATGATAATGCTACCTTCAGATCTACATCCGGCATACCGATTAACCAACGCGGATAAAAAGCTGTTTGGCGAACAGTCTCCAACCCCCGCTTTACAGATCAATAAGGTTAAAAGTAAACCGGCTAATGACGCGGCAGACAGCACTGTTAATCAGGAAAGTGGACATGAGACTAAAGACAGCAACGGCACTCTTGTCGGAAATAACGAACCGACTTTAGCGCAAGAGGATAAAAATCCTCTAGACATATCTGAGCAAGAGCCAGAGTTTGATTTCCTGAATCAGGATATCTACGAGATGTACGCCGAGCGTTTTCTTAAACGGGCAGACCAATACACGCAAGG
>JAGPUU010000158.1 GCA_018067325.1 Amphritea sp. | reverse complement strand
ATCCCTTCGGTCAGACCAAAACGTAACCCCAAACAAACCCGATGACCCACACTGAAAGGTATGTAGACAAACTTATCAGGTCGGGGATTACCTGGCATGAACCGTTCAGGGTAAAACGCATCTGGACTTTTCCACTCTTTCTCATGACGATGCAGCAACCAGGGAAGAGCTAACATAATAGTACCGGGTTCAATTTTGGTTCCCCTAATTTCATCCTCTTCCCTGGCTTGCCTACTGAGTAAAGGCACAGGAGGATACAAACGGAGTGTCTCTTCGAATACAGCTCGTGTAAATGGCAGGTTAGCAACATCATCTAGTGTCGGTGTTCGACCGCGCAAAACCTCATCAATTTCAGCATACATTTTATTTCTTGACCGCTCACACCCATCAATCAAATACCAAGCCCAGGCCAGCGCATTAGCCGTCGTCTCATGTCCAGCCATAAACATAACAATCGCTTCATTTCGCGCTGCCTCAGCATGCAACGGGCAACCGCTATTCCCAGAAGATGAACTATCACCATCAAGCAGTACCGATAATAGCGTCAATCGGTCCGGTTTATCTCCCTGCTTATAACGTTCGATAATCTGATCAATTACTTCATGAACTTCTGCAGTAGCCTTAGCCGCTTTTTTACGCCGTAAGGGATTGTACAAACCACGTAAAAAAGGCAGGCCAAAAGTATCCGCATAATCGAGCTGATTTATGGTCTTTTGATATACACTAAAACCATTAACGACTTTAGCGGCATCCACATCGGAGACATCATCGCCAAATACAGTCCGTCCAATTATTTGAGCCGTCAGCCTGGCCATCTCATTTAAAACATCGACAGAGCTACCATCCGGCAAACTCATCCAGTCATTTGCCATCGCCTCGGCCGACCCTGACATAATTGTCGCAAATCCCGGTAAGAAGGAACTTTCGAAGGGAGGAGAACAGGCTTTCCGCCGCTCTCGCCAAAGCTCACCATCACTTACGAACAAACCGTCACCTAACAATGGCTCCAGAGCATGTCGCATCTGCGGGCTTTTTTTATCGTAAATATCGTGACGATCCAGAAACACTCTTCGAACTGTATCAGGTGAATTACACAGAAAATATTTCTGATTTAATAAACTAAATGATAAGGATCTGGCTCGATATGCTTTATCCGCCCACACAGATAACATATTCCGTCGAAAACCCAATATATTACGTAGTGAAAGCCCAAAATACTTAGGCCGAGGCGTCGCTACAGGGACAAACAGCGGTTTGATTATGCTCATTATAAATGATCTGGCCTATCAATCTAAATTTTCAAGTATTGCTACAAAAATCACACTAACAGAATAATACCTACCGGTGTAAGCCAATAATCATTCCTAAGCGCCCAATTTGGATAAAAGCCTCTTATACCGCCCAAACATTTCATCTAGAATAGACTCTTTCTACATGCTACTGGGATACACTGCTTAACATGGATAGACGCGTTGCTCTCGTAGGTTTCTCTTTTCGCCTGCCACAAACCACTACAAACTCGTTCTGGCAAGATCTGGTTGACGAAAAAGACCTGATCACTGAAGTAGAGCCATCTCGCTGGTCATTTGATAACCACCTTCATCCTGATCAAAGCCACCCGGGTAGTAGCTATACCTTCAAAGCTGGATCACTGGGTGACATATCTGGTTTTGATGCTGATTTTTTTGGTATTTCTCCACGAGAAGCTGCTGTCATCGATCCACAGCAACGTTATTTACTTGAAATGACCTGGGAAGCTATAGAGCACGCAGGCATTAAAGCATCATCTTTAAAAAAGTCAGACTGCGGTGTCTTTTTTGGTATTTCCAGCCTCGATTACGGCAACCGGATGTCAGACGATCTTTGCAGTATTAATGCATCGACAGCAACCGGTAATACCACCAGCATTGCTTCAAACAGAATATCTTATAGCTTCGATTTAACCGGCCCCAGTATCTCTATGGATACAGCCTGCTCATCCTCTATGGTAGCCTTCCATCAGGCTTGCCAGTCAATCCTCAGCGGTGAAGTAACCACAGCCCTGACTGGCGGCATCAGCCTGCACCTTCACCCGTTTGGCTTTATCATTTTTTCGAAAGCAACAATGCTATCTCCAGAAGGTCGCTGTAAGGTATTCGACAAGTCGGCGAATGGTTACGTTCGATCAGAAGGCGGCGGTGTATTTCTGCTTAAAGACTATGATCTTGCTATTCAGGACGGCGATACCATCCACGCGGTGGTGGCAGCATCTTCAGTAAATACTGACGGCCACAAATCAGGCATTACTATCCCGTCATGCCATAGCCAAGCTCGGTTGATGGAACAAACTTGCCTAAAAGCAGGCATCACTGCTGATGATATTGATTACCTTGAGGCTCATGGAACAGGAACACCTGTTGGTGACCCTATTGAAACCCTGGCAATCGGTAATGCCTTAGGTAAAAAACGAAAGCTCCCGCTACCTATCGGTTCAGTTAAAAGTAATCTAGGGCACCTAGAACCGGCTTCTGGTGTAGCCAGTTTGGTAAAGGCACTACTGATACTTAAACACCGCGCTGTGCCAGCTACAATCAGTATGAAAACGCCAAATCCGGATATTAAATTTAAGGATTGGAATATCCAGGTGGTTGATAAATTACTGCCGTTAAAGCAAGAAGGCCCTCTCAACATAGGCATTAACTCCTTTGGGTTCGGCGGCTCCAATGCCCATGTTATCCTTCAAAGTGGCCCAGTTAGTCCACTTAAAGCACTTCCATCACTACCACCCGAACAGGGCCTCCCAATAGTCATCAGCGGTCGAAGTGAAGAGGCCTTGAAAGCAAATGCAACTTGCTTGGCTCAGTATATCGAAGCAGAGAAAGGTCTCTCTGTGTATGACCTCGCCTGGAATTACAATACATGTAAAGAGCGTCATTCAGACACCGCTTTGCTTTACGCAAAGAACAGTGATGAAGCTTACTCAAAGCTACAGGATTTTATAAATACACCAGGACAACAAACTGAATCATCAGTGTTTACTGGACAAGGTTTAGAGTCATCGCCAGGAGCCATTTTTGTTTTCTCCGGCA
>JAGPUU010000156.1 GCA_018067325.1 Amphritea sp. | reverse complement strand
CCCCAGCTTACTGATGATGCAGCCCAGTAACTTCTTGTTCTTTACTCCGCCGTAAGCACGGGCAGTAATATCAATATGATCTTGTAGGGCTTCAATGCTGTCGTTACCCGGTGCGGCAACCAGTACAACCTGAGCATCCAGTGCCTTAGCGATCTCTTTATTTATGCGGGTCGCGTATGGCTGGCTTTCGGTATGCACCATCCCTTCAATAATCACGACTTCATTATCGCTGGGCAGACTTTGTTCATAGCGGGCGACTATTTGCTCGAGTAACTGATCCCCCTTGTCCTGGCTGACGAGATGTTCCGCTTCGCGAATCGCCACGGGTTCAGCGATTACGGAACTACAGTCGCCTTCCAACATCATTATAGAGCTATCTTTGCCGCTGCCATTGCCCTGAGCGATAGGTTTAAAGAAGTGAACCTTAATGCCTTGCCGGTTCATTGCTTGAAACAGGCCTAATACTGCGGTGGTAAGTCCGGCGCCGACGCCTGTCGGTGCGAGAAGTAATGCTTGAGACATCAGAGTTCCTTAGGGTCTTTAACGACCGGTGTTCATCCCGGCACTTTAAGCGGGTATTGAATCATATTAGTAAAAAAAGGAACCAGATTTAGAAGTGTTTTTATTGACTGGTATGACGAGCAATTCTACGGGGTTGATCTGAGAAATTACAGTTATTCCTCTGTGCTTGGGATATTTGTTGATTAGGCTCAAGTCTGTCAAAGGTCTTCGTTGTAGCGTTAACTCAAAGTTAAGGACTCGATATCGTTATATTTTCAATTATTTCAATGTAGCCCGTTTGGGGTGTGGTAGTAATGCTGAAACTTTGCTTGATGTCGTGTTCATAATATTGAACGGCTTTCATCCCCTGAAAGGGGTAGGTCTGATTGAACAACGGATTAAACGTCATATTTTTGCTTTATTAAACGTTATGTATTTATTGATTAGTATCATTAAAACAATGGATTAGGGTTGATTTGTGTCGTTTTTATTACTCTGTGTTCAGATAGCCTGTATGCAGTGAAAAGTTTACTGATTATGATCTCGTTGGTGCTTTAATGAACAGGGGCTTCTTTCTATTTATAAAAAATGGTGTTAAAAATAACGAACACTTACCCGTTAAGAGGTAGGCGAGTTATCAGGACGCTCACGGCGGTTACTAGTGAAGAGTTTAATCGTGAGCTTACGAAGACCTTAGCCATCAGAATATACAATAAAAGGAATACGATAGTGAAAAGAAGAGATCTGCTTAAAGTTGCTGCTACTGGCATTGCTGCTGCACCATTAGTCCTGTCCTCTACAACTGCACAGGCAGGTGATTCGGTTCGTCTGCGGATGCAGACTCTGTACGGAACAGAAACCGACGACCTGTACAAAGAATTTGCTAACGATATAAAAACAGTTTCTAACAAAACTGTACGTATTCAGCGTTTCCGTGGTTCTGAATTGGTTCCTAATGACCAGATGCTGGATGCGGTATCTAAAGGTACTCTGGATATGTGCCAGGGTTATGCAGGATATTGGGCTGGTCAACTAGACATTGCTAAGATCGAGTCTGGTATTCCAGGTGCTTGGGCTAGCTATGATGAGGCTATCTATCTTCAGAAGAAACAGGGTCTGACGGCTCTTCTGGAAGAAGCTTATGCAGAGAAGGGCGTGAAGTACCTGGGTGCTATTTTAGGTGGCCCATACGACCTGCTGACGACTAAGCCTGTAAACAGCCTGGAAGACCTGAAAAAAATGAAGATCCGGGCAACTGCTACTGTTGCTGGTGTTCTGGAAAAATTCGGTATCCCTACCGTATACCTGCCAAGCCAGGAGCTTTATATCGCCCTGTCTACTGGTGCTATTGATGGTGTTATTTATGGTGGTTCTCTGGAATATAAAGCGCTGAAACTGCATGAGTCTGCTAAGTACTACACTCACCTGAACATGATCAACCCTGGCTATGCCGATGGTATGTTGATCAACATGAAGAAGTGGGACTCTATGTCAGAAGATCAGCAGAAAGCTATTGAACTGGCTACCGAAAAGCACGGAAAGAACATGCATGCCTGGAATGTAAATGGCTGCCTGGATGTAAACGGCGAAGGAATCTTTGAGTTTGCTTCTCTGCCTGAAGCGGATTCTAAAGCACTGACGGCTGCAGCAATGGACGTATGGAAAGAAGAAGCGGCTAAATCGCCACGTAATGCCAAGGCAATTGAAGCTATCACAGCGACAGCTAAGGCTACCGGGAGAGTTTAATGTCAAAACTTTCTCAATATCTTGCTTTTCAAGACAGGGTATCTGAGTGGGTCGGCCGGACCTTCTGTTGGTTGTGTCTGGTCATGATTGCAGTGCTTTGCTACGAGGTGGCAGCCCGTTATTTGTTTAACAGCCCCACCTCGTGGGCACACGAATCGACAACTATGCTGTACGGTACTTTCTGCATTCTGGCGGGTGTTTATACGCATAAACACCATGGCCATGTTCGCAGTGAAGTTATCTATAACTTGTTCTCTGAAAGGGTTCGAGCAGCATTGGATGTGATTACCGGTGTAATCGGTTTGGTTGTGTTTTCAGTGTTTTTCTACATATCCTTTAATTTCGCTGCCGATTCTTGGGCGATTGGAGAGGTTTCGTCGAAAAGTACCTGGGGGCCGATCGTATACCCATTCAAGTCTGTGATCCCTCTGGCTGTTGGCCTGATGATTTTACAGAGTATTGCTGCGCTAATTCGCAGTGCAATGATTGTTATCGGGATGCAGCCAGAACCACAGGTTTGATGCTGGTTATTGTCCTGATTATAGCTCTGTAACTCCCTCTGTCTGACCGGTAAATAGTGTCTTTTTCCGGTCAGACCTTCAATAAAGCAAAGGTGTTTTTGTGTTAGATCTAGATCCTTTATTGGTTACCTTTGGCATGTTTTTCACTATGCTGATTCTGTTGGCAATAGGTGCTCCCTTAACCTGGGCCCTGCTGACAGTGGGTGTAGGCTCGGCATATTTTCTATGGGGACCGGCTGGCCTTGAACTGCTAGCGACCAGTTCTTTCTCGGCAATGGATAACTTCCTGCTGGTAGCACTGCCTATGTTTATCTTCATGGGGCTTATGTTACAGCGTTCGGGTATTACCGATGACCTGTTCGACATGATCAATAAGCTCATGGGTGGTATCCCGGGCGGTTTGGGTATGGGAACAGTGATTATCTGCGCGATTATTGCAGCGATGGCCGGAGTTTCCGGTGCCGCTACAGTTAGCTTAGGTATTATCGCTTTGCCGTCTATGCTTAAGCGTGGTTATGACAAGAAGCTTGTGACGGGCACGATTATGGCGGGCGGAGCATTAGGCTTTCTGATTCCGCCGAGCGTACTGATGATCGTCTATGCGTTTCTTGCTCGTGAGTCCGTAGGTAAGCTGTTTGCAGCAGGTATGATGCCGGGCTTAATGCTAGCTGGCATCTATATGGTGTACATTTTCCTGTTCGCATTAAAGAACCCGGAAAAAGCACCGACTATCGCGTTGTCAGAGCGTCTTGGAGCAATAGATAAGATAAAAGCGTTGAAGGCATTAATTCTGCCAGGTGCGCTGATCACAACGGTACTAGGCTTTATTATCGGTGGTGTGACTTCACCTTCTGAAGCATCAGCTATTGGTGCAGCAGGATCGCTGGTGTGTGCTGCTATCTATCGCACCCTTAATGTGAAGATGCTGAAAGAAGTGCTGATGAGCACCACTCAGCTGATGGGTATGCTGTTGTGGATCACACTTGCTGCGGTATTCTTCAGTAAGGTCTATATTGGCCTGGGTGCTGGTATGTTGATTACTGAGCTGGTGGAAGACTCTAATCTGTCGCCTTACATGGTAATTGTAGCGATGTTATTAACCTATTTCGTTCTAGGGATGTTCCTGGATGATTTCGCTATCGTCTTTATCACAGTGCCGTTGTTTGTGCCGATAGTGCAAGAGTTGGGCTTCGATACCGTGTGGTTCGCAGTGCTCTTTATTATCAGTATGCAGACTGCCTATCTGACGCCCCCCTTCGGGTATAATCTATTTTATATGCGATCGGTGGCGCCGCCAGAGATTACCATCTATGACCTGTATAAGGCGGTAATTCCGTTTATTATTCTACAAGTTATTGGATTGACGCTGGTGGTTATCTACCCTCAGATTGCTCTTTGGTTGCCTAATCTGATATTTGGTTCGTAAAGATAATGTTTATCTGAATGGATTGATTTTAAAAAGCCGCTCTCTGAGCGGCTTTTTTGTTTGCTAATGACGGTGGGTTGAGTGCATTGCTGTCAGCCAGCGAATACCATCTTTTTCAGTGAGGAAAGAACGAAAGTTGATGCCGTGCATCATGGCAGACTGTTCAACAACGGTATTTTCTTTACGGTTTTCCGAATCCATATCTACGTAAGCGATTGCCAGCTCAGGCCAGAGCCATTTCTGGACCCCTTCAACAATATTGAAAGTATCCATAATATTGCGAACCCCAGACAGGTGGAATACGGCTAGTATCTGGTTAAATCCTTTTTCACGACATAGCGTGGCGACGCCTTGCCACATGTTTAATGATTCCTGGGTTACATCGGACTGGGTTCTTGAACCATGTACTTCAATTCGAAGATAATCACCGCATTCTGTGATGGTGAACTGATAGGCCATAAAATAATTCCTCTTTCCTTGAGTGGTTATTCAAGCACATGTTTTTTGTTTTAGAAATAACTAGTAAGAAATTAATGCCAATGGATCGAATAACAATATTCAATTCAGTTATGAATCATAAGTGTGTTGGAATCGATTTGGAGGGACTGGTAAAGCAT
>JAGPUU010000151.1 GCA_018067325.1 Amphritea sp. | reverse complement strand
CTGATCATCTGCGGCAAAAGCAGCCAGACGCATCGCGTTCGGATGGTAGGGTAGATTCTCTTCCAGCAACTGCATATCCCGTTGCCAGATAAATTCAATCGGATACTCACCCAGCAGATTAAGACGATGGCTCTCTTTCAATGCCGCTACGGCAGGCAAAATCATTTCCGGGTCAATACGGTGGGGACGCTCCCCCATCAACCCTACTACGATAGAGTTATCAGTACCGTGACCGATACCGGTAGCGCTCAATGAACCATACAGATCGACCTGAATGCGTATGACATCCATCGCGAGAGCATGTTGTTGTAGATGATCAGCAAAATTAGCTGCTGCGACCATCGGACCTACCGTGTGAGAACTGGACGGACCAACGCCTACTTTAAAAAGGTCAAAAACAGAGATAGACATAGAGTCTCCACGGCGCATTCTGAGCGCAGATTTTTATTATACTGAGAGGTTATTATGTTCCGGTGCATAAACAGCTGTATGCCGGTTTACGACCTATAATTTCGTTAATACGTTGAATCTCTGTTTCAGACTAAAACAGAAAGAAGTTGAGGCAGGTCAGGATGAGCCACACACTACTTACCTCTCTGGAAGAAGTAATCCTGACTAACCTCAAAAACAAAAACATTTTTCAATTTTGTGAAAAACGTAAAAAAGGCAGGGAACCAGCGAGCTAGTTCCCTGTGAGAAAAAATTAGCTGGAGAAAACTACGGTACGCCCTTCATTAAGAAACACACGTTTCTCATTATGGTAGCGAATCGCATTAAACAAAGTTACCCGCTCAACATCCTGACCTTTTGAAATCAGGTCTTCCGGATAGAAAGCATGGTCAACGGTTTGTATACCCTGGGTAATAATCGGACCTTCATCCAGATCATTATTCACATAATGGGCGGTCGCCCCGACCATTTTCACACCTTTTTCCCAAGCCTGATGATAAGGTCTTGCACCTTTGAAGCCAGGTAGTAAAGAGTGATGAATATTGATCGCCTTACCGTTGAGCTGTTCACACATCCAGGGCGACAGCACCTGCATATAGCGAGCCAGCACGACCAGTTCGATATCATACTGCGCCAACAACTTAACGATATCAGCTTCCTGTTCCGGTTTGGTCTCAGGAGTAATCGGCAGATGGTGATAAGGGATATCATGCCACTCAGCCAGATGCTCAAGATCCGGGTGGTTGGAGATGATGACCGGCACTTCGATATTCAGCTGACCTGTACGATGGCGATACAGCAGATCATTCAGGCAGTGATCATATTTAGAGACCAGAATCGCAACCCTTGGACGGTGCTCCGGCTCTGTCAGATCCCAATCCATTTCAAATGCTGAAGCACGAGACGCAAAGGTGTCGTTAAACTTTTCTGCGGTAAAATCAACGTCGGAAGGTTTAAATTCGATGCGAATAAAAAAGCGTTTAGAAACCCGATCATCGAATGAGTGAATCTCATCTATGTAATTTCCCGCTTCTGCCATATAACGGGTCACAACATCGACAGTACCAATCATACTTGGGCAGCTGGCGGTAAAAATCCAGGGCTTAATTGCATTAGACATTTATCTACTCCTGCGTTTGTTCTGCTGAGCGGTAAAAAGAGATTTTGAAAAAAGACCCTGTATATCTACCAGCAGACACGAACAAATATCAACCAGCTCCGGTTAGAGCTGGTTTCAGAGGCTGGGATCAGGCTTCGATAACCAGACCGAATTCACGGCTAGCATCTTGTAGCCAAAGCCAGATGTAGTCAGCAAAGCTGCGACGAATAATCAGTTCAAAGCGCTGTTCACCGGTACGACGGATAATCGCTGTGCTTTTAGAAAACACCGTCGATACCACCTTACCTACCGGAAACTGCTTAGCATGCAGATCAATCGGCGTGCACTTTTTCAACAGTTCTACAACATTAGCGCCGGACAATTCCAGTACGGTTGAACCGCCGCTGCTGTTTACCAATGAGTAGTGTCCACCCATCTCATCGCGGAACTTAGACTCGACCTCGAAGGCCTCAAGACCCGGTACCAGAATAAGCCACTCATCAGGAGACATCCAGCGTACTGAATAATCGCCATTCTCAGCAGAGGTTAATGGCTGGAGTGGCAACGCCACACCCAGCACTCGCTCAGCCGCAGCCAGTTGGTCAGCATTTTCAGGATTGCAGCGCAGCGTCAGATGCCCCAGCAGTTTGTGCTCACGTAAGTGAATACCACCCTGCTTCGGCCCCTGTTTTGCCAGACTTTCCAGATCCGCATGGTGCAACGGCGACTGGCCCTGAACTTCAGAACCAGGGACCTGGTCCATTACTGCAGCCTTAGTCGCTGCCATTTCTGCTGGTGTCATTACATTCAAATCAGACATTTTGACGCTCCCCTTTCGGATCAAGGAAGATCGGGCTACAAATTTCAGCTTCAATCACAGTGCCATCAACCAGTGGGTAGTAAACAGTTTCACCCATCTTATCCAGGCCACCTTTAATAAAGCCCATCGCGATTGAGTGGCCCAGGTTAGCACTCCAGTAGCTGGAAGTAACATGGCCTATCATCGTCATAGGAATTGGCTCCTTAGGATCCAATACCGCCTGTGCTCCCTCTGGAATCACCGCTTTAGGATCTTTAGTCTTCAGACCCACCAGTTGCTTACGATTAGGACGGACACAGTCAACGCGGTTCATACCTCGCTTACCAATATAGCTGAACGGCTTCTGGTTAGAAACACACCAGCCCATACCCAGGTCATACGGATGAACCGAACCATCGGTATCCTGACCAGCGATGATGAAACCTTTCTCAGCCCGCAGAACGTGCATTGTTTCAGTACCATACGGCGTCAGGTTGTACTTCTTACCCGCTTCGAACAACTTCTCCCATACATGGGTGCCGTAGTTCGCCTGTACGTTAATCTCGAACGACAACTCACCGGTGAAAGAGATTCGGAACACACGGGCAGGAACGCCGGCAACCTTCATCTGCTTCCAGTCCATGAACTTGAAGTTATCATTGCTCAGATCGTAATCGGTCAGTTCTTCTAGCAGTTTACGGCTATTAGGACCCGAAATGGTCAGCGTAGACCAGTGATCTGTAACGGTATTAAAGTAGACTTCCAGCTCAGGCCACTCGGTTTGGTGGTAAATTTCCAGCCATTCCAGCACCCGTGCTGCACCACCGGTAGTGGTGGTCATCAAAAAGTGGTTATCGCCCAGGCAGGCAGAGACACCATCGTCAAATACCATACCGTCTTCGCCACACATCAGGCCGTAACGACACTTACCGACCGCCAGCTTAGCCCAGGCGTTGCTGTATACACGACCGAGGAATTCACGGGCATCTTTACCCTGAACATCGATTTTACCCAGAGTAGACGCATCCAGAATACCTACGCTGTCACGCACGGCCAGACACTCACGGTCCAGCGTCTGCTGCATAGTTTCAGACCCTTGTGGGAAGTACCATGGGCGCTTCCACTGGCCTACATCCTCAAACTTAGCTCCGTGCTCAACATGCCACATGTGCATAGCTGAGTAACGCTCTGGATCAAACAGTGCGCCGCAGTTACGACCCGCAATCGCGCCAAAAGAGATCGGCGTGTAGTTAGGACGGAAGATAGTCGTACCCGTCTCAGGAATGGTCTTGTTTAGCGCTTTCGCAGCAACCGCCATACCATTGATGTTACCCAACTTACCCTGGTCAGTACCGAAACCCATCGCAGTGTAACGCTTCACGTGTTCGATAGACTCGAAACCTTCGCGACACGCCACTTCAATGCCCGCCGCCGTTACATCCGTCTGATAATCGACAAACTGTTTCGGCGCCTGAGACGTAGGCTTCAGGTGTGGAATATGGAACAGGCTCATCGGTGTATCAGTCTTCAGCGTTTCTGCCTTAGGCAGAACTACTTCAGCAGCACTCAGACCCACTTCAGTCAATGCTTTCTGACCGGCATCGAAACCTTGCTTCAGTGCAACGGCTGTATCGTACTGGCCGTTAATGCCACCCGCTGTCAGCTGCTTTTGTACTGTAGGCCCCGGTACGAAACCAACAATTTGGTCGTCCCAGGTAGGTCGGCTGCCCGTATGGCTAGACAGATGAATAACCGGGCTCCAGCCACCAGAAGAGGCAACCGTATCGGCTTTCAGTTTAGTGACAGAACCTGTGACTTTATGGCCATCGGCACTGATCGCAGCAACAGATACGCTGGATACACGCTTACTGCCCTGCACTTCAATTACCGCAGATCCTGAAATAATATTCAGACCACGCTTACGCGCAGTTTCAGCACGGGAACCCTTGCCAGAGGCACGGGTATCAACAATGGCTACAACCTTACGGCCGGCATCGTCCCAATCCAGGGCTGCCTGATAACCGTAATCGTTGGTGGTCATCAGCACCAGCTCATTACCCGGAACCACACCGTAACGGTTGATGTAAGTGGAAACCGCATTAGACACCATGCAGCCCGGTACATCATTGTTTGAGAATACCAGTGGACGCTCATGGGCGCCGGTTGCCAGTACTACCCATTTCGCCCGCACACGGTGGTGCTTCTGACGTGCCTGATTAACCGGCGCAATATCTGCCAGGTGATCGGTGCAACGTTCATGAATAGTGACGAAGTTATGGTCGTGGTAACCGTTTACGGTAGAACGTGGCAGCAACATAACATCTTCGTAGGTCGCCAGCTCTTCAACAACAGCACGCACCCATTCAGCAGCAGGCTTGCCGTCCAACGTCTCTTTGGTGTTCAGCAGACTGCCACCAAATTCACTCTGCTCATCAGCAATAATGACCCGGGCACCGCCACGGGCGGCCGTCAGTGCTGCAGCCAGTCCGGAAGGACCGGCACCAACGATCAGAACATCACAGTGCTGATTAACGTTGTCATAAGTATCCGGATCGCTTTCCAGCGGCGAACGCCCCATGCCAGCAGCCTTACGGATCATGGTCTCATAGCTGTCCCACAGTGACTGAGGGAACATGAAAGTCTTGTAGTAGAAGCCCGGTGGCATCATGCTGCCGCCGACTTTACCGATCATACCCATCACATCGGTCTCAACACTCGGCCAACCATTGGTAGAGGCTGACACCAGACCGTTGAACAACTCTTGTTGAGTCGCTCGTACGTTAGGTACCTGAGTCGCTTCAGTTGCGCCCAGCTGCAGTACCGCATTCGGCTCTTCTGCACCGCAAGCGATGATGCCGCGTGGACGGCTGTATTTAAAACTACGGCCAACGACATTGATGCCGTTTGCCAGCATGGCAGATGCCAGAGTGTCGCCCTGAAAACCAGTGAACTGCTTACCGTTATAGGTAAAAGTCATTGGCTTGGAACGGTCGATACGACCTCCGCTCTGGAGGCGGTTTTGCTGTGTCATAATTCCGCTCCTGTTATTCAGCGACTACAGATGGCTGCTCGCCAATCTTGTAGACTTCTTTAATTTCGTATGTCTGGGTGTCGCGAGTCATGTTAAAGAACTTGCGACAGCCGGCAGCGTGTACCCAGAGCTCGTGGTGAATGCCACGTGGGTTTTTACGGAAGAACATGTACTCGCCCCACTCTTTATCAGAGCAAGC